>NZ_LWBK01000037.1:0-38959 GCF_001614195.1 Bacillus sp. VT 712
CGTACTTACAAATTAGTCGTTTACTGAAGGCAGCTCCATGGAAATCCGCTCACTTATGGCTACGAAAAATCGCAGGAAAAGCGGTCCCATAAAGGGTTTCCCGCCTCTGTCACACTCGTCAACAGTTATAGTAAAAAAATGGATGTTTACTACCTCTGTTCAAGAGTATTCGTTTTTCTTTATAAAAGGAAAAATAAGAAAACAGAAAATTCGGTTAAAATTTATGCGACGCTAGTGAATTAAATTGTATTTAAAAAAGATTGAACGAATGGTATAGCAGCACCTATAGGAACTCCATTTTCAGGCGAACGGCTAATATGAATAAAGGCCTCATTACTTGGAAATGGGGTTTTATCATAAATTTTTTTGTGAAGAAATTCAATGTCTTTTTCTTTTAAGTAAGGAGATATATGTCCACCTAGAATAAACTCTCTGTTAATAACAAGATGAATATTATTGATTGAAAATGCTAAAACATCTAAAAATGAAGTCCACCTCTCTTGATAGGAAGTGTTCCCAGATCGTAATTCTTTAAAGAAGAATTCTAGTGATTCATCTTCTTCTAACAGGGCACTAACAGAACAAAATGTTTCCATACACCCTTTTTTTCCACAGTAACATGGGTCTCCATGAGGGTCGATCGTCATATGTTCTACCGTACCGCTATGCCCTTCTCTTCCCATATAAATTTGATTATTTATAATAAGAGCCCCCCCAAGATGGGTACCTATTGACAAATAGATAATGTCTCCAATATCATTTCTAATCCACAGTTCTGTAGTAGCTGCACACTTTGCATCATGGAAAAACACACAAGGATAATCTAGATGCTGTGAAAATACCTGAATATCTAAACCTGTACAGTTTAATATTTTTCCATATGTAATACTCTTACCATCAGTTGATGTTAAAGCTTGTACTGCAAAACCAATACCAAGAACTTGCTCTTTTTCCACATTAAGAGACGAGATAAAATCATCTACAGCATCGCTAACTTCTTTGAAATAACGGTCTGTATTTGAATATTTGATTGATAGTTTCGTTTTTTTAAATGTAATACCAAGCAAATCAATTGCTAAAATGCAAACTGTCTTTTTGAGAATTTCAACACCAATACTAATACGAGCCTGTGGGCATATTGCATAAGCAACTGCACGTCTACCAACAGAGGATTCAAACTGTCCACTCTTTTCAATTAATTTTTCCTTTTCCAAACGAACTAAATTCTGGGTTACAGTTGGTAAACTCAGATGAAGTTGGTTCGCAATTTCTTGTTTGGAGAGTCTCTCGTTTTGATAAATAAGGTGGTAGATCGCCGAGTAATTACTTTTCTTTATATCTTTAAATGTAATGTTATTATCCATGAAAGAACCTCATTATATAAAAAAATTTTATAAAATTTCTTCTTTTAACTTCAATTAAAATATATCACAGAAGCTGATGCAATAACAACTTTCGCAAAGTAAGTGAAGGGTAAATTTACCTTTTTCTATTTCTTTATATTGACTCATACATAAAAAGGATATATTATATAAAGTAGTTTTATAAATTTATTTTATAAAACTACTTTATTTAAAGTGGGGGAATTAAATATGGGGATCATTGAAAAAATGAGATTAGATGAAAAGAAAATTTTTGTCACAGGTGGAGCAAGAGGTATTGGAAAGAGTGTTGCAATCGCTTTTGCTGAAGCAGGAGCCGATGTAGCAATTGTGGATCTGGATTTTGAAGCAGCTCAAAAAACCGCAGCTGAGTTAAAAGAACATCATGAGGTTGAAACGATTGCAATTGAAGCCGATGTCACAAAACCAGAAGATGTAGATAACATGATTGAAAAAATACTTAACGTTTTTGGTCGTATAGATGTTGCCTTCTGTAATGCTGGAATCTGTATGAATGTACCTGCAGAAGAAATGACTTTTAATCAGTGGAAAAAGGTCATTGATATTAATCTAACTGGTGTGTTTTTAACAGCTCAAGCAGCTGGAAAAATAATGTTAAAGCAAGGTGGCGGTTCTATTATTAATACGGCTTCTATGTCAGGCCACATTGTGAACGTACCTCAGCCCCAGTGTTCTTATAATGCTTCTAAAGCAGGAGTAATTCAGTTGACAAAATCTCTGGCAGTAGAATGGGCTACAAGAAATGTACGTGTAAATTGTATTAGCCCAGGCTATATGGGTACAGAACTTACATTAAATTCTCCAAGTTTGCTGCCATTAATCGAGCAATGGAATCAAATGGCTCCCCTTAAGAGAATGGGAAGACCAGAAGAACTTCAATCTATATGTGTCTATCTTGCTGGAGATACTAGCAGCTTCACCACAGGAGCAGACTTTGTAGTAGATGGTGCTTTTACTTGTATTTAATAGACTAACAGATTCTAATTTTCAAGATTGGAGGGCTATATATGCATTATTTACTCGGTACAGATATTGGAACATCCGGTACCAAGACAATTTTAATGGATACAGAAGGTAATCTAATTGCCCAAGACTTACAGGAATATGATGTATTAACCCCAAAGCCATTATGGGCTGAACAATGGCCTGAAGTATGGCTTCAGGCTACCAAAACTTCTATTAGAAATACAGTGCAGAAATCAGGGATTGCTGCGGAAAAAATAAAAGGAATTGCTATCAGTGGTTTGTATGGTGGTTCTGGTATTCCTTTGGATGAAAATATGGAACCGGTGAGACCTTGTATGATTTGGATGGATCGTAGAGCAGAAGAAGAAACAAAATGGGTTTTAGATAATATTGGAGAAAAAAGACTTTTAGAAATTACTCACAATGGAGCTGATCCCTATTATGGTTATACCAAAATCTTATGGATGAAAAAGCATGAACCAGAAAACTGGAAAAAGACAAAGCTGTTTTTGCCCCCAAATGATTACGTTATTTATAAACTAACAGGGAAAATTGCGATTGATTATTCTTCTGCAGGAAATATCGGCGGTATTTTTGATATGAACAATAGAAGCTGGTCTAAAGAAATGATGGAAGAGATGGGTATTCCTCTGTCAATGATGCCAGAGAAGATTGTAGAATCAACAGACATTGTCGGTAGATTAACGAAAGAAGCTGCAGTTGAATTAGGGCTTTCCGAAGGAATGCCTGTGATAGCAAGTGGTATTGATTGCGGTGCTGCAAACATTGGACTTGGGGTATTTGAACCAGGTGTTTATGCAGCAGCGATCGGAACTTCAATGTGTGCAGCATTGGTTTCAGACAAACCAGTGAAAGGAAAAGATCTGATTGTTTGGCCATATCTATACGACGCAAAAAGGCTTTCTTATTATTTTGCTGGTGGTGCTACCGCAGGGGCGATTGTAAAATGGTTTCGTCAAACAATGTGCCAATTTGAAGTTGAAGTGGAAAAATCCGGTGGAAAGAATGCCTATGATGTATTAAATGAACAAGCAGAAACCATTCCTGTTGGTAGTGAAGGCCTAATTGTACTTCCTTACTTTATGGGAGAAAGAAGTCCTGTTTGGGATTCAGATGCAAAGGGGACGATTGTGGGACTTTCATTAGCCCATACAAAAGCTCATATTTACCGTGCATTTTTGGAAGCGGTCGCATTTTCTTTGCGAGATGCAATGGAAGCGACTGGAGAAAATTTGGGTAAATCTATCCTGCTTGCTGGGGGAGTAACAAAATCAAAATTGTGGAGACAAATCTTTGCTGATGTAACTGGCTATCCGATTGTTTGTCCAATACATGATGTAGAGGCAAATATGGGAGATGTCATGCTAGCTGGAATTGGAACAGGGCTGTTATCTTATGAAGATGTGAAACAATGGCAAGTGTTAGATGAAAAAATCATGCCAAATAAGAAGAGTCATGAGAAGTATAATGACTATTACAAGGTTTACAAATCTATATACAATAATTTAAAAAATGATATGAGAACGCTAACAAGGCTTTCATTCGAAAACTATGAAGATCCTATACTACAAAAAACAATTTAAAATTGTGGGGTAATACACATGGATAAATGGAAAAAGAGAATTGGATATGGTGTTGGCGATTTAGGATGCAATTTGGTATTTAGCACAATGGCATCTTACCTTTTGTTTTTTTATACCGATGTTTTTGGAATAACAGCCGCAGTGGCTGGTACTTTAATGTTAGTAACAAAAATAATTGATGCTTTTGCAGATATTGGGATGGGGGTGTTGGTTGATAGAACGCATACGAAATGGGGTCAAGGAAGACCCTATTTCCTGATAGGAGCTATTCCTTTTGCTCTATTTACTATAGTGACTTTTATTGTTCCTGATTTCAATATGATGGGGAAAATTATTTGGGCCTATGCCACTTATTGTTTGTTGAACATTGCTTATACAGTGGTAAATATACCACTGAATACAATTGTACCAAGGTTAACTTCAGATAACCATGAACGAAATTGGTTAGTGTCGACAAGAATGATTTGTGCATTGATTGGAACTGCTTTAGTAATGTCCATTACAACGCCACTAGTAAAATTTTTCGGACATGGAGATCCACAAAAAGGATTTTTAATTACGATGAGCATTTATGCCATTGCAGCAATGTTAATATTTGTGTTCACTTTTATGAATACGAAAGAGGTTGTTCCACCGTCGACTCAACCAGGGAAATCCTCTTTTAAACAAGATTTTAAAGGGTTAACGGACCAAGCATTTATTTTTTTTATTGTGAATTTTCTCTATTTCGCCCTTTTTGTCATAAGAAATACGACTGTAATCTATTACTTTACGTATAATCTTGGACATGAAGGCTGGTTAACTTTCGTTGGTCTATTCGGAATTCTATCAGGGCTACCCATGTTAATTATTTTACCTTGGCTTCAAAAAAAGATGACAAAGAAGAATGTATTGCTTATGAGTACTGCCATTTATATTATCGGAGATTTAGTAATATATCTCGGAAAATCTTCCCCTTTTTTACTCATAGCAGGACTAGCGATAACCGGACTCGGAATTTATGGTATCTTTGGCATCACATTTGCGATTCAACCAGACATTATCGATTATTCAGAGTACAAAAATCATAGAAGTATTGCGGGTATGATTGCTGCTTTTCAAGGTTTTTTTGTAAAAGTAAGTCTCGGACTGGGAAGTGCGTTCGTAGGAGTTATTCTAAAAATGGGTGGTTATGTGCCAAATGCTATACAAAGTTCAACCACTTTAACCTATATTGAACTTGTTTTTATATGGGTACCCTTGGCTATTTGTTTACTTATCGGAATAACAATGTGGTTTTATAACCTCGATGCTAAGCGTGCAGCAATGGATGTTGAACTTGAGCGTCGACGCTCATTAACTAACGAAAAAGTTATAAATCTTTAATAGAACACATTCATTGAAATCAGGATAAACAGGGCTGAAAAAATTTTATAGAAGTAGCGATCAACCTACGTTAATTGGGATTAATTTAACAAAATAAGATTTAATTCAATAGAGAGCTATATAGAACTTAATCAGGGTCTCTTATTTTCCGAAATATAAACAAATAATTGAAAGCGTTTTAAAAATTATTTAATAGCTTTCTTGAACCGGATTTAAAAAGAGTTTTTATATAAAAAGCTTTGCGAAATATGGTATGTTTCTCTTATGGTAGACAAGTAAAAGAAAGCAATCTATTCTGTATACTACCGAGGGGATTTTTATGAGGAAAAAGAGAAGAACCATTCGGGAGGAATATTGCGCTATTGATTGAATAGGCTTAGTATTCATTTTAGAGCTCACTTTTTATAAGTGAGCTTCTTTACTTTCGATAACATGAATTATGGTGACTTGAATTTAATGAAAATCCATCAATAATCAGTTCTATATAAATTAGTTAAGGAATTAGTCTCAATTTTAATAATAAGGATACTCATCCCTGTTCATAATAATAGAATCCCAAAACCAGTATATAACTGCTGCGCTTACTGCAAATGCCAAGATGACACCATGATTGTTAATTGGAGTAGACCAATTTCCTTTAAGCTTATAGGAAACATAAAGAAATAGAGTAGCTATCAAACAGTAAATTAACAAGTAGAGGATATTAAATTTCTTAGGCCATTTATTTAACAATACTTGTAGTGGTACTGCTATTAGAGAATAAGGAATTAGCGTGATAAGTGAAAGTCTCCTTAAATGTCACCGATTGAGCATCTCCTTTTTGTCTACAATAAAGAATTTACTGTTACTATAATATATGAGCGATAAGTAAACACTGCTTACAGTAAATAATGTTAAACCCGACATAAAATCATAGATCAGTCTTGAGGCAAGTTAAGAAGGTGATTGTAGGAAGTAAAGAGAAGAAAATAGTATGGACACTATAAATAAAAAAAGAGATAGAATGAGATTTTATATACAGTTAGCCATTCGTCTTTTGACGGATGGCTTTTACTATGGTTTTTTTATTTATAATAGACTATAAAATTATTATGTAAACTTATCTAATCATACACAAACAATCATAATACATGTATAATGGAACAAGTGAATTGGAGGTATACATAAAATGAAATCACTTGTATTAGCAGAAAAGCCAAGCGTTGCGCGAGATTTAGCACGTGTACTTGGCTGCACTCAAACGAAAAAAGGCTATATTGAAGGACCTGAATATGTCGTAACATGGGCATTAGGTCATTTGGTTGAATTGCAAACACCAGAAGATTATGATAATCAATATAAAACGTGGCGAATGGAAGATTTACCGATTATGCCAGAGAAAATGAAACTGAAGGTGATTAAAAAAACAAGCCCACAGTTTCGAACAGTTTCTCAACTGGCTAAACGTAGCGACATCAAAGAGTTAATTATTGCAACAGATGCAGGGCGCGAAGGAGAGCTTGTTGCGAGATGGATCATGGAAAAAGTAAGATGGAACAAGCCATTTAGACGCTTGTGGATTTCATCTCAAACAGATAAAGCGATTAAGCAAGGGTTTCGAGAACTAAAGCCTGGAAAAGAGTTTAATCGCCTGTATGATTCAGCTGTTTGTCGCTCAGAAGCAGATTGGCTAATTGGCCTCAACGTTACCCGTGCGCTAACAACAAAGTATGAAGAGCCTTTATCAGCAGGAAGGGTACAAACTCCAACTCTAGCCATGATTATCGAAAAGGAACAGCAAATTCAAGCATTCAAGCCGCAGCCGTACTGGACGTTAACCGCAGTTTTACCTGGGTTTGAAGCAAAGTGGCAAGGCGGCCAAGAAAAGCGCATTTTTAATGAAGAAAAAGCAAAAGAACTTCGTGATAAACTTGCGGGTGAAGCCATAATTAAGCATGTCAAAAAGAAAGTAATGAAAGAAGCACAGCCTCTTCCATACGATTTAAATGAACTGCAGCGAGATGCTAACAAGCGCTTCGGATTTTCAGCTAAAAAGACGTTAAACGTGTTACAAAAATTATATGAGCAACACAAGCTCGTAACCTACCCACGAACAGATTCTCGCTACCTCACAACGGATATGGTTGGAACGATGAAAGAGCGATTAGAAGCCGTATCAGGTGCCTATAAAGAAGAAGTGAGGCCACTGATTGCTAAAAATGCACAGCTGCCAAAACGCGTAGTGAACAATGAAAAAGTCAGCGATCACCATGCGATTATCGTAACCGACCAGCCTGTCTTCTTGCAGGATTTATCTTCGGATGAGCGCAAACTGTATGATTTAATTGCTAAGCGCTTCATGGCACTATTTTACCCTGCGTACGAATTTGAAACGGTAAAAGTAGAGCTTGAAGCGAACGGAGAGCAGCTTGTAGCACAAGGAAAACGAGTGATAAACCTTGGATTTAAACAAGTAACTAATAGTGATTTAGAAGAGGCATCGTTACCTCATTTACAAGAAGGCGCTGCTTTATCCATTAAATCGGTTGAAATGAAGCATGCTTTAACAGAACCACCTCTTCGTCATTCAGAAGCGGATTTACTTGCTCAAATGGAAAAGCATAATCTTGGAACGCCAGCAACTCGTGCTGATATTATTGAGAAGCTATTACAAAATGAGTCCATTGATCGACAAAATAACCGTCTGCATCCGACGCCAAAAGGAAAGCAGCTTATTTCGCTTGTAGCAGATGAACTAAAATCACCTGATTTAACAGCCAAATGGGAACGAGAGCTAGAAGCAATTGCAAAAGGAAAAGGAAACGCAAAAGAATTTTTAGCTAACATTCGCAAGCAAACAGCAAAGCTTGTGCAGCAGGTAAAAACGAGTGAAGAAACGTATAAGCCTCATAACTTAACAGGATCAAAATGTCCAGAATGTGGCTCATTCTTAAAAGAGAAAAAGACAAAGCAAGGGAGAGTACTTGTTTGCTCTAGCCTTGAATGTAGCTACCGACGTTCTAAAGATCCAAAGTTATCCAATCGTCGCTGTCCACAGTGCCATAAAAAGATGGAAATTCACGACGGAAAAGCAGGTAAGTATTTCCAATGTCGTCAGTGTCAAGTTGTTGAAAAAGCAGAAGACAAAAAGAAAAAAATGACGAAGCGAGAAGAAAGAAAACTGCTTAATAAATACAGTGACGACAGTGACTTTGGCTCAAGCTTAGGGGATGCATTAAAGCAAGCGCTGAAGAAAAAAGAGTGACAAGAAAGAAGGAGCTAGATTTTTCTAGCCCTTTTTTTGTTGGTTTTTGGTATAATTTAACTTAACCCTAACAGTAAAGGAGATAGAATGAGAAAACAAAAGAAAAAAGAAGATATGATGTCCAAGGTAATTGCGATTTCATTCGTTACGCTAATTATCATCGTAGCGCTTGTTGTTATCGCAGGAGTATACTTTTTTGGTCTCTTAGGCATATTTAAATTTGTGGGAGTTACGTATACAACAACAGGTGCTTTTTTATGGTTTGTTTTGCTTGTACTGATTGTTGGAAGCATAGTAGATTTACTTTCTAGAGCGCTGATTTCACTATTTAAACCCTTCGCTACATCAGCTTTAAGCCGCTTCATTTTAATTGCCACTATCGACATTTGGTTCTCTTGGTTTGCTGTTTACACAGCGGATACATTCGTTAAAGGAATTACGCTATCCTTTGGTGCTGAATTTATCTTAGCTTCCATTTTGTTTATCATTGATTATGGGCTCGACCTCAAGGTTGGGAGCGTAAAAGTAAAGATTGAAAACAATACATAAAATCTTGTGATTAAAAAAGTCGCTAGCGGCTTTTTTAGCGAGTTCAAAACCAACTGGCCTATGCGTATAATAGATTCATGAAGTAAAAAGGAGAGGGCAGCGTGAGAAAATTTGCAATAAGTGATATTCACGGCAGTTATTATGAAATGATGCGTTTATTAGAGGCGGTGAAATTTAACCCAAACATAGATCAGCTCGTAATCGTAGGAGATATGATTAATCGTGGTCCCTATAGCGGTGAAGTTTTAAAAGAAATAAAAAGATTAAATGAAGCGTATGAACACGTTCACGTCACAATCGGAAATCATGAAGAAATGATGCTTTGGTATATTGAAGGTAAAAATCCGATGTGGTCGCAGTTTGGTGGGCAACGTTCTTCGAGCACCATTATTGAAGCATTTGGGAAACAGGGTATTGATGAAGCCATTCAGTGGGTAAAAGACCTACCTCTTATTTTTGAAGATAATGAATACGTTTATGCGCATGCTGGCTTTCAACTACCTTATAAAACTGCTTTTATTAATAGAAGCAACTTGTGGTTACCCCGCAAAGAGTTTTATCAAACGCCAATTAATCGCCTCCTGCAAGAAACAAACGGTAAACCTGTTGTCCACGGACATACGCCGGCACCGAACGTAGCGTTTGACGGGGCGAGAATTGGAATCGACCTCGGAGCTCAGGTTGTGAGCAAAGGGAGATTAGCATGTGTAGAATTAACAACTTCAAGCGTTTGGGAATATGATTTCACATTGAAAACGATTAAGGAAAAACAGGTAAAAAGACGCGACTACTAGTCGCGTCTTTTTAATTATGCACTTTTACTGGCCACGACTAAAACGCGACCCTTGTCCAATTCTTCTTCATACTTTTCAGCCTCTACTTGAGATAACCCAAGCGATTCCATTTTTGAACGAAGCTCATCTCCTCGTGAACGGAAAATGTTTGCGACTGAATCAGTTAGTCCTTGTTCTGATAATCCAATGTTGTTTACATCCGTTGCGTCTGTTAAATGCTTGGAGCGTTCTTTGTGATGTGCGAGCAAATAAACTTCATCTTTCGTATATCCACTTCGTAAGAATTGATCAATCGTTTCTTTTGCCTGAACACCATTTTCGACTACTTTTACGTTTGTCATTTGTAAAACCTCCTAGTTTTAGTACGTGCAACGTGCTAATGGTTAAGTTCATTCGTTCTTTAAGGAGAATATCAATCTCCTTGCTATGTATATAGACGTTTTGGAGAAAGTTAAACCAAAAATGTCGAAAAAATTTACACATGTGAATTTAAGAACCTGGAGGAGTGTAGCTTGGCGGTTTTTTAACCAGCCTTTTTCCCGCTGTGTTTCTTTTACCTTAAAGCCAAAGGCAACCTTTTCACTATGAAACTTTAGCCAGAGCATACCAACATCATTACGGATGGATTGACTAATGTTTGTACTGCACATAATGATGTTCGAAGCAACAGATTCTGCCATTAAATTAGCAATTTCAGAATCTGTTGCGCGTACAACCAGAGGTATTTGGTGAGGATCAGATTTTGGTTTTGGAGCTGGAATATCAGAAAGTGGTATCCCTTCTTGTAGCATGAATTCCTTGAGCTTATCTCGCTGAGTCAAAGCTAACAGTTTTGATTCATGAGCAAGTTCTAATAGCGTTTTATCTGTTGTTGTATGTAAAGACGTTTCAACGGCCGGTATTTCTTCGGTAAGCGTAGTAAAATAAAGCCAGCATCCCATAGCTTCTCCTATATGTAATGGTTCGTGCTTGTTGGTGTTAATTGTTTTTAAATACGTTGTTAATGCTTCAATAGTGTGAATCAATGCAATCAATTATTTTGCATTTTTTGTATATTTAAATTATTTCCTTTTTAAGAAATAATACTCACTTTGTCTAAAGAAACAAAAGATTTTCTAGGAACTCCTAGTACTTTTTGATAAAATGAATCCATTACCCACAAGATAATTTCTTCGCTTATTCCCCGATATGTATTTTGTAAGGAGGAGTTTCTTTGTTATTTGAAAAAGCGTTATCACAGTTGAAAACTTATTTTGGCTACGACAGCTTCCGCCAAGGGCAAGAGCAGACGATACGTCATATTTTAGAAGGTCATAATACCGCTTGTATCATGCCTACAGGTGGAGGGAAGTCCATTTGTTATCAAATCCCATCACTTTTATTAGAAGGAACAACAATCGTTATTTCGCCACTGATTTCCCTAATGAAGGATCAGGTGGACGCGCTGAATGAAGCTGGAATATCAGCAACGTATATTAACAGCTCACTCACATCGTCAGAAGTGGAAGAGAGATTAGAAGAAGTTTCTCTTGGTGTGTATAAACTTTTATACATAGCACCGGAACGCCTAGAGTCACCGTTTTTCTTTGAGCAACTTAAATCGTTACCTATCCCTTTAATCGCGGTTGATGAAGCACACTGTATTTCACAGTGGGGCCATGATTTTAGGCCTAGCTATCTACGAATTAGCAGCTTAATTTCCGAGCTACCGAGCAAGCCAATAGTGGTTGGGCTGACGGCTACTGCTACGCCTCAGGTTCGAGAAGATATTTGTACAGCTTTACAAATTCAGGAACAAAATACGGTCATGACAGGGTTTGAGCGTTCTAATCTGTCGTTTACCGTTGTTAAAGGGCAAGACCGTCTATCTTATATCGATGAGTATGTAAAGAAAAATGAGCAAGAAGCTGGTATTATCTATGCCGCAACGCGCCAAGAAGTGGACAGTTTACATGAACATTTGCAAAGCTTAGGTATACAAGTGGGGAAATATCACGCTGGAATGAGTGCATCAAGTCGAGATCATGAGCAAAACCGCTTTTTACAGGATGACGTAACCCTTATGGTTGCTACCTCTGCTTTCGGAATGGGAATTGACAAGTCCAATATTCGTTTCGTCATTCACTATCAGCTTCCAAAAAACATGGAAAGCTATTATCAAGAAGCGGGTCGCGCAGGGCGAGATGGTTTGCCGAGTGAGTGTATAGTTTTATATTCGGCTCAGGATATTCGCGTTCAGCGCTTTTTAATTGAGCAGTCAACTAACCATTCAGGAAAGCTTGTTCAAGATCTGGAGAAGCTACAGCAAATGGTAAATTATTGTCACACAGAAGAATGTTTGCAGGCATACATTTTACACTACTTTGGTGAAGAGGAAGCTCATGCTTGCGGTCGCTGTAGCAACTGTACAGATACTCGTACAGCTGTTGATGTAACGGTTGATACACAAAAGGTTTTATCTTGTATGATTCGAATGGGAGAGCGTTTTGGTAAGACAATGATTGCTCAAGTATTAACGGGTTCTAAAAACAAAAAGATTCTAGACTTTCGCTTTGACCAACTCTCTACCTATGGAGTAATGAGCAAGCAGTCGTTAAAAGAAGTAAGTGAGTTTATCGAATTTCTTATTTCAGAGCAGTATATTTTGGTTGGACAAGGGTCTTTTCCAACTCTTTCTGTCGCAGCTAAGGGAAAAGGGGTACTTCTTGGTGAAGAAAAAGTAATGAGAAAAGAACAAATTCAAGTGAATCAGCTTGTGCAGGATGATGAGCTGTTTATGCACCTGCGCGCTTTACGAAAAGAAATAGCCGAGCTTGAAAACGTTCCTCCTTTTGTTATTTTTTCAGACGATACGCTTCGGGATATGTGTGCAAAGCTTCCTGAGACTGTATCTGAGTTTGAGAATGTAAAAGGAGTAGGTTCCCAAAAGCTCGATAAGTATGGAGATCGCTTTATTAAAGCGATTGTGAGCTTTTGCGCTGAACACCCTGACCGGGAGAGGCAGATCATTGAAGTACAGAGGGAAAAAAAAGCAAAAAGTGCATCTAAGCAAGGGTCTCATCTAGAGTCTTATCAAATGTGGAGAGAGGGTTCCTCCATTCAAGAGATTGCAGCAAAGCGAGAATTAAGTACGCAAACAGTTGAAAATCATTTATTTAAATGTGCCGAAGAAGGTTACGAAATAGATTGGCATACCATTTTAACAACTAAACAGCAAGAGCTTGTCAACGAAGCGGTTGAATTGGTCGGAGATGATAAGCTAAAGCCAATTAAAGAAGCCGTACCTGAAGAGGTTACGTATTTTATGATCAAGGTCGCTTTATTTTTGCGTCGTATGAACAAAGAAGAGAGACTGAGACATAAGTAGTTCAGCCCCTACTATACCTGAACGATTGAGAGTTCACAACTTTTAATCGTTCGGGCTTTTTGTTGATTGGGAAAAACCGTTTGGAAAGCGAGTGGCCGTAGCGCAATGGAACGAACGTGTTCAGAAAAACTAAAGAGATGGGAACAGCTAGTGTTCGTCTTTTAGAAGCAATCATTTTGTTATGTCCCAAACTCTTTTACATGTAGTGCTTTGCGACAGACGTTGACCAACTTCCAATCGTTATTTTTTTGATATAATTCTATGTCGAATGTGTGAACTTTTTGTTATAATGGATAGGCGTTGAATAGGAAAAGCTGTACCAGATAATAAAAAGTAGTATTAAAATAAAAACGTTTACTTGTTTTTTAGAAATATGTAAGCTGTGTATGGTCGCTTTCTACAATTATCAACTAGAAAGAGAAAGGTGACATGTTCACTTTTAAAATGAAAGGAAGAGGATGATGAGTCAAACGAGTTACGCTCAACCTAAAAGACCGCTAAAAACAGTACTGTGGCAGTTAACTCGTCCCCATACATTAACAGCTTCGTTTGTACCGGTGTTAATTGGAACAGTGATGGCAATGTATGTTGGACAAGTTGATGTATGGTTATTTTTAGCCATGCTTTTTGCGTGTTTGTTTATTCAAATCGCGACGAACTTATTTAATGAATACTATGATTTTAAAAGAGGGCTAGATACGGAAGACTCAGTAGGGATTGGCGGTGCCATTGTGCGCGATGGAATGAAGCCGAAAACCGTGTTGCAGCTTGCCTTAGCTTGCTATGGACTTTCTTTATTATTAGGTGTTTACATCTGTATGAGCAGTACATGGTGGTTAGCGCTTGTCGGACTATTCGGTATGGCAATTGGGTATTTATATACAGGAGGACCACTGCCGATTGCTTATACACCTTTTGGAGAGCTGTTTGCGGGTGTATGTATGGGGGCTCTGTTTATTTTAATTTCTTTTTATATTCAAACGGACTTCATAACGACAGAAAGTATTCTTGTTTCAATTCCTATTGCTTTTTTAGTTGGGGCAATTAACTTATCAAATAATATTCGTGATATCGAAGAAGACACAAAAGGCGGACGTAAAACACTAGCCATTTTACTAGGCGAAAAGAAAGCAGTTTATTTTCTTGGATTTTTATTTGTTATTTCATATATTTGGATTGTTGTTCTTGTCATAACAGGAGTGGTTGGTGCATTTGCGCTGTTAGTTTTCTTAAGTATCCCAAAACCAATTAGAGCTATTAAAGGATTTGTGTCGGGTACGCCACCGATGAATATGATTGTTGCAATGAAATCTACTGCGCAAACAAATACATTCTTCGGACTATTGTTGTCAGTTGGATTGTTTATTAGCTATTACTTATAAAAAAACCACGCTTAACGCGTGGTTTTTTTATACTTTTTGTAAGTATTCTTGGAGATAGGAGATAAAGTGGTTACGATCTTCCATCGTTGAAAACTGCGCCTGCGCTTGGTTTATACCTCCGCCACCTTTTCCATTAAATCGATTAAGATGCTCTTTAAAGAGGTTTCCGCTGTGAATTCTATCGGTACTATGTGCTAATATAACTTTTGGTTCTAAAGAGGAGGAGAAAATACCAATCATATTCTCAGTTTGAAGCAGCTGCTTAATAATAGCTTGTCCATCCTTTAACGTTTTATCTTCAAATTCATGAACTAAAACAATACCTTGCTTTTTATCAAGAAGAGATTGAGCTAAATAATGAGCATTTTCAGATTTTAGTACTTCGTTTTGTTTGCTAAGTATTTTGAAATCAGCTTCTAGTTTTTGTAATCTCTCTAAGATAAGCTCACTTTTTGTACTAAAATGGTGGCTGACGTGAGAAAGAATGCGGTGAGTTTGTTCATAATCTTTTAGCGCTCTCATGCCGCATTTGAAAAATAATCGAATTTGTCCTCGCTGTTTTTCAGTTTTCAATAGCTTAATAATACCTAGCTCTCCCGTGCTTCTTACGTGGGTTCCGCAGCACGCTGAAATATCTAGCGTATCAATCTCGACGATTCGAATTTGCTCATCCTCTAAATCAGGCATTTTACGAAGAGAAAGAGTTGATAACTGATCTTGTGATACATAATATGTGCTTAACGGTTTATTCGCATAAATGGCTTTATTTACTGTTTGTTCAATTTCTATTAACGTATCTTCATTAATGGAAGAAACATTTACATCAATTGAAGCGATATCTTTGCCTAAATGAAAACTTACAGTATGTATGTTAAACACATCGCTTAAGATTGCTGAGAGCAAATGTTGCCCTGTATGTTGCTGCATATGATCAAAGCGACGGTTCCAATTAATCTCACACTCTACTCGAGTATTTACTTCTAATAATGTGTCAATTTCGTGGAAGATGGAATGATCTTTTTCCACGACATCTAATACTTTATGACCTGCGATAGTACCAGTATCAGATGGTTGACCACCACCTTCAGGATAAAAAGCAGTTTTGTTTAGCTCAACGTAATAATGATTGTTGCTTTCAAATGCAGATAAAATAGAAGCAGTCCACTTTGTTGTATAAGGGGACGTATAATAAATTCTTTCAATCATTTTGTCATCTCCTGTAAAGAAAAATTCAGTATCTAATTCTTATCCTAACAGAAAGTAAAGAGCAATGATAAAAAAATCTCCATCAACCTGTGATGGAGAAAAGATTTGTTTACATATGTGAAGGAGGAAGTGTATGAGAAGAAGGGCGTAAGTTTTTTGGAAGTGTATTATGAATATAAAAAGGAGCAGGGTTTAAGTTAGGTTTACCACCATATGCTTCAGGCTGCTGCACGTATTGAAACGTTCCAAGGCCATCCATACTCGTACCGCTAGCCCACCGTCCTGTCGCGCTTTTTTCACCCTCAGAAAAATTAAACAACACATACGAAACTTCTTGCTTTTCTAATTCTTTCGGGAAGGTACTAGGCACAACAACGTTTTCTTTTGCTTCTAGTTCTTTAATGGCGGCAATCCACTGATTTTGATGCATAGTATCACGGGCGATGAGCCATGAAAGCATATCTTTTACACCGCGATCGTTTGTTGATTCGTACAATCTAACAACTTGTAAGCGACCTTGAGACTCAGCGTTTAAGTTGGCTCTGAAGTCTGCTAATAGATTTCCACTTGCTGCAATATAACCTGCATTCCATTTGTTACCCATGCTGTCAACTGGCATCGCACCAAGCCCTGAAACAATCGTATGCTGAACGTTCATACCTCCAAGGATAGCTCCAATAACAGGGTCTTGTGCAGCTTTTTCAAGATCTCCTACTGGTGCGCCTTCTAGCAGCCTAGCAATCATAGTGGCGAGCATTTCAATGTGAGCTAACTCCTCTGTTCCAGTATCCATTAACAAATCTTTGTACTTACCGTTTCCTCGAACGTTCCAACCTTGAAACAGATACTGCATGGCAACTGAAATCTCGCCAAACTGTCCACCTAAAACTTCTTGCAGCTGTCTGGCAAAAACGGGATCAGGACGGTCGGGTTTCGAAAGATATTGGAGTTCTTTTTTATGAAAAAACAATGACAACATCCTTTCTTTTTGAATTCACTTTACAATCTATGTAAAAAAAACTGAAACATAACTACATTTGAAACGTATGTAATAGTACCAGCTGTTTATGAACCTATAATATAGGGTAAAAGCAGTAGGAATAGTAAAGGAGTGAATCATATGGGTTTACTAGATGGTTTAATGGGCAATGCATCTGAAGTGAGCGTGTCCTCAGTAGAAAAAGATTTGCGAGACATTTTGGTACAGGGAGAACAGGTAGAGCATGCGTTTAAACTGATCCGAGATATCTTTGTTTTTTCAAACAAGCGATTAATTTTAATTGATAAGCAAGGTGTAACTGGCAAGAAAACCAGCTATCATTCCATTCCATATAGAAATATTACGCACTTTAGCGTCGAAACGGCTGGAACATTTGATTTAGACGCAGAACTTGTTATCTGGGTTTCAAGCTCAACGGCTCCAATCGTAAAAGAGTTTCGTAAAGACAAAAATATTTATGAGGTGCAAAAAGCACTTGCTACGTATGTATTATGACAAAAACAAACCGCTTCTTTCGACGTGAAAGAAGCGGTTTGTTTTTGTCGAAATACTATTTGTTTACTAAGACTATCTACCAAATTGTTGACGAAGCTTTGCGTGCAACGCGTATGGATGCTTTCAGTGAACGTACGCTTGATGCTCTTTCAGGTGGATAACGTCAGCGAGCATGGATTGCGATGGCTCTTGCTCAAGGAACGGACCTTTTGCTGCTCGATGAGCCAACGACGTATCTTGATTTGGCTCACAAAATCGAAGTGTTAGAACTACTGCGTTCGTTGAATCAACAACATAAGCGAACAATTTTGATGGTTCTGCATGACCTAAATCAAGCTGCTCGCTATGGTGATTACTTAATTAGTATCTCTGAAGGAACTATTTATAAGGAAGGTCCACCTGAAGAGGTCTTTACAGAGAAAATGATTGAAGACGTTTTTCGTTTATCTTCAACGATTATTAAAAACCCGGTGGATCAATCTCCAATTTGTATTCCAACAGGCGTGATTAGGTGAAAAAGAGACTGAGACATAAGTAGTTCAGCCTCTACTATACCTGAACGATTGAGAGTTCATAACTTTTAATCGTTCAGGTTTTTTTTGTTGATTGTGAAAACAATGTTGGAAACAGGGTGGAATGGAGCGTAGGACACTCGACTCCTGCGGGAAATAGAGGAAAACGTGAGATCCCGCAGCGCAGCGAGGAAGCTCAGGTTCCTCCCCGCGGAAAGCGAGTGGCCGTAGCGCAATGGAACGAATGTGTTGAGACAAACCAAAGAGATGAGAACAGCTAGTGTTCGTCTTTTAGAAGCAATCATTTTGTTATGTCCCAAACTCTTTTTGTTAGTTAGACGTTAACAGATGTAAAAACAGTTCAACGATTTTATTTTGTCCATTCGTGGTCGGATAAATATACGAAAATTTCCGTTTAAATGGTTCAGTGTCAAGGTTTAAGATAGCTAAATTCCCTTGTGCCACATCTTGTTTTATAGCGGATTTTGAAAGGACCGATAATCCTAAGTTCTGCATAACTGCTTCCTTAACTCCTTGATTGCTGCTGATGGTTAACATGCTCTTCATTTTTAGTCCATTTGAACTCATCATCAGATCAAGATAGGCTCTTGTACCAGACCCTGTTTCGCGCGCAACCCAACCTTCGTTTTGAAGCTCGCTTATTGCAACGTGCTGCTGTGCTGCTAATGGATGAGCCGTACCCGCTACAACCACGAGCTCATCTTCCATAAACGGTTCAATATGGAGCTCATGGTCATCGGTTTGTCCTTCAATTAATCCTACATCTAACTTAAAGTGTCGAACCAGCTGCGCAATTTCCTTTGTGTTGCCAATCGTTACGTTTACGTTGATATCGGGATACTGTGCTTGAAGCTTAGCGAGAAACGAAGGAAGAACGTATTCACCAATTGTGAAGCTAGCTCCAATTGTTAAAGTGCCTTTAACTAAGTGGTGATGTTCATAAATATCTCGCTTCGTGTGCTCGTATATTTGAATCATTTGCTTCGCACGAGTATAAAGGATCTCGCCGCTTGGCGTAATTTTTAATAATTTAGGCGAACGTAAAAACAATGAGGTTTGAAACTCTTTTTCTAAATTTTTTATATGTACGCTTACGCTTGGTTGCGAAATTAACAATTTTTCAGCAGCTTTTGTAAAGCTTTTTTCTTCTACAACCGTCACAAAGGTTCGCAATGCGTCGTAATACATGGTAAATCGCTCCTTACATAAAACATCTTATGAGTTCATTATATAGTAAGTTTTTGTTAATAGATAGCTTAATACCTATTTTCCTTATCAGATTTATAAGTTATCGAATTGAATTACTTTAGATAATCTGTTTGTTACCTTTTTGTAATAAAAGTCACAAAAGTACTTGTTTTTTCCAGATAACGTTGTATAATACTAACTGTAGTAACACATGTAGTACAGTTAGTACATTTGAACATACGATCATGATGAATGATGAATGATGAATGATAAATGATAAATGTGATGGAGAGGAGGGAAAGTATGTTTGATTTAGATATTCGTAGTCGTAAGCCTATTTATGAACAATTAGTTGATAAGTTAAAAGAGCTAATTATCCATGAAGTTTTTAAAGCAGACGAGAAACTGCCGTCTGTACGCTTGCTAGCGAAAGAACTAACAATTAACCCTAATACAATTCAAAAAGCATATCGAGAGCTAGAACATCAAAATTATATTTATTCAATTCCTGGAAAAGGAAGTTTTGTGACGGCGCAATCGGAACTATTAAACAATGAAAAGGTGAAAAAAATGAAAGAGGATTTAGTAAAGCTTATTGCTGAAGCGATGTATTTAGGAATGGGAAAAGAAGAAATCTTATCACTTATTTCACAAGCTGAACAAACCGTCAAAGGGGGAGAAAGTGATGATTGAATTAACCGAAGTAAAAAAATCCTTTGAAGATATAAAAGTATTAAACAATGTTTCTCTAACTGTTAAAAAAGGATCTATTTATGGTTTGCTTGGGTCCAACGGTGCAGGTAAAACAACATTATTAAAAACAATTGCGGGCATTTATCGTCAAAATTCAGGGAGCATACATATTGACAATGAAGAAGTATTTGAAAATGTGGCTCTTAAGCAAAGCATCATTTTTCTTCCAGACATTCCGTACTTTTTTGCACAATCCACGATTAAGCAGCTTGCGCAATTTTACAAGAATATGTACCCAACGTGGAACGAAGAACGTTTTCAGCAGTTAAAGCAGGCATTTCCAATTGACTTGAAGAAAAAGGTACACCGTATGTCGAAAGGGATGCAGCGACAAGTAGCATTTTGGCTCGCTTTATCCACGATGCCGGATATTTTAATATTAGATGAGCCTCTAGATGGGCTGGATGCTGTTATGCGTCAAAAAATCAAGAATTTACTAGTGCAAGACGTAGCGGAACGCGAGATGACCATTTTAATTTCCTCTCATAACCTTCGTGAAGTGGAGGATTTATGTGATCATGTGGGCATTTTGCATCAAGGACAGCTGTTAATTGAAAAAGACCTTGACGATTTGAAATCAGATATTCACAAGATTCAAGTAGCTTTTAAAGGCGACGTACCGCTTGCGTTTCATGAAGACTTGGAAATCTTATACGAAGAGAAGCGAGGAAGCGTACTTCTTTGTATTGTACGTGGTAAAGAAAATAAGCTAGCGTCTCGCATTCAATCATACAAGCCGCTTGTATTTGATATTTTACCGCTTACGCTCGAAGAAATCTTTATTTACGAAATGGGGGATGTTGGTTATGCCATCGAAAATATCATCGTTTAATCGAGGGCTGTTCACACAGTCATTTAGAAGCGTAGGTTGGATCGGATTAGTTTACTCATTCCTTCTTTTGTTTGCTCTTCCTCTCCAGCTTCTAATGAAGTATACGGGCAATCCAGAATTTAAGCCAGAAAAGATTAAGACATTATTTGAGCTATTCGATGGCTTACAGCTTGTCTTTATGTTTACAGTACCGGTGTTACTCGCGGTTTTTTTATTCCGTTATATTCAAACCAAAGCAGCAGCAGACTATTTTCATAGTTTGCCAGTTCGAAGAGAAGCTTTATATCACCAAAACATCATTGTGGGTATCGCAATTCTTGTCGTGCCGGTGGTAATTACAGCAGGTATAATCGGCCTTGTAAAAGGGATGTTAAACGTTACAGATCTCTATACAGCAAAAGACATTATGGTATGGGCAGGTTACACAATTATTTTTAACCTTGTTGTGTTCTTTGGAACAGTAGCATTTGGAATGTTCACAGGTATCTCAATCTTACAAGCTATTTTCCTATACGTTCTGTTTCTTTTACCTGGTGGCTTCGTTATGCTTCTTTTATCAAATTTAAAATTCTATTGGTATGGATTCCCAATTGATTATTATTTAAATAAAAGTGCTGAAAAATTAATACCGTTTTTACATGCGACGGAGCTAATGACGAAAAAGAATTTAACAATTAGTCCATGGATTTACGTCATACTTATCATTATCTTTTATGCGATTGGATACATCGCGTATAAAAAGCGTCATATCGAAGCGGCCACTCAGTCCATTTCATTTAAATGGGTGAAACCAATTTTTGTTTACGGTGTGACTACATGTGCGCTACTTGTTGGCGGTGTTTATTTTGGGTCCATGCAAGGAACATTTGGATGGATGGTCTTTGGCTATGTGTTAGGTGCTCTTATTGGGTATATTGTTGCTCAGGTCATTTTACACAAAACGTGGCGAATCGCTAAGTATTGGAAAGGATATGTGATTTCATTAGCTATTTTCTTTGCTATTGGTGCATTTGTTCATATTGATGCGTTTGGCTATGAATCAAAGGTTCCTGCACTAAATGAAGTAGAAAGTGTTTATTTCGAAGAAGGAACCTATTTAATTACTGAAGATCCAACCAGTGAACAGTACACAGAATATGGAAACGAGTATGTTCCTCCCTATTACTATACGAGTCAAGAAGCAGTTGAAGCAATTCATCGGCTACATGAACAATTAGCAAAGAATCCAGTCTCAATGACAAGTAAGGATATTCAAGGAGATGAAGGGCGCACAGTAGCAATTGCCTATAAGCTTAAAAACGGCAAGACGCTTGTGCGTGAGTATGAGTTGAACTTTAAAGCGTATCATCCACTGTATAAGAAAATCGCTGAAACAAAAGAGTTTAAAGAAAACTTTAATCCATTTTTACGAAGTGGAGATATGAGTGATGTTACAAATGTACAAATTACCTCGGATGGACAAATTAGTAAGCAAGCTAGCATTCGCAACCCAGAAGATATTAAAGCGCTTGCTGAAATACTAAAAACGTCGATGAAAAACGAAACATTTGAAGAAATGTACAGCGAGCGCGGACCATGGGCTTATATTGATTTCAATACGGGCCAAGGCAAAAATAAGCAACACGTAACCTGGGAAAAATCGTATGATGAAGTGAGCGATTGGCTAAAGAAAAAAGGCCTATATAACAAAGTGCGTGTATTACCAGAAGATATTGAAAAAATAGTTGTGCTAAAAAATCCACATCAGCATGAAATAGACTTTTATGCAGACGAAGAATTTCCTTCATTAGTAGAATCTGAGAAAACGATTGAAGTGAAGAATAACGATCAAAAAGAAGAAATTTTAGAAACCGTATCTTGGGCAAGCAACGGAGCTTATTTAGTCGGTATCTATTATAAAGAAGATCCTAGTACTCCTGAAATCCAGGAATTTACTGAGGAGACAGTTCCAGACTTTATTAAAGAAAAATTACTAAAATAAAGGGAGAAGAAATATGAGTGCTAGCAATATTGAACCATATTTGCGACAGGTGCTAGCTTATTTGCAAAAGCGAGGTGTCAGCAAGCAAGATGCTGAAGATATCACGCAAGATGTAGCGATGAAATACTTAGAAAATCAATATAAAGTTGAACAGGGGAAAGAAAGAGCTTGGTTGTTTCGAGTTGCTTTAAATAAGCGCTGTGATTTAATCAGAAAAAATTCCGTTCATACTCGCTATGTGCTAACACAGGGACCAACAGAGCTAAAAAATGCACCGATGGATTTTGTATTATCCAAAGAGCAATTTGAGCAATATGTAAAAGCTTTAAATAAATTAAAGCCTCAATATAAAAACCTATTGATCTTAAAATATGAGTATGGTTTAAAATATGAAGAGCTTTCTGAACAATTTAACATGAAAGTCACGACTATTAAGTCTGCACTTTATCGAGCACGAAAGCTATTCATGAAGCATTATGCATATCAGCTTATGTGAAAGAAGCCAATCTTCTACTTAGAGGATTGGCTTTTTTCATTCTTTACTACGCATTTTTCGCTTTTTATAGGCTAAGCTTCCAACACTGATGGCAATAAACAAAATAGTGAATTGAGAAATGGTTTCAAATGAAGCGGCATCATCAACTTTAAACCCCCATAAAAAAAACGCAAACGTCCAAACCAATCCAAATGAAAATGTTGTTGTTATATAATTAAGGTGAGGCATTTTCGTTGTTCCTAAAAATAATGGCATAACGTGTCGCATTCCCGGCAAGAAGAAGCTGAGCATAATGCCGAAGGAACCGTATGAGGTAATGAGGTTTTCAATTTCATATCGCTTTTTTTGAAAGCGTGATTGAGAGAGAGCTTTTATTGTTTGCTTGCGAAACCATCTAGCAAATAAGAATTTAACATATAAGCTAAGCATCATGGCACTGTAAGTCAAGAGAAAAGCAATAAGAGGGTGAAAAGTAGAAAGAGTGGCATGGTTACCTGCAAGCATAATAAAGAGAGGATCTGGAATAGGTGTGAAATTAGCACCAATGATGATTAATAAAAAGAAATATCCATATCCAAACTGTTGAATTACTGTGATAATCTGATCCACCACGGCGTTTCCCCCATTTTTGTCAAAGTTATTATAGTATACGAATGCTTCAAAGGGATGTTCATCAAACAATCCGCCCGTTTTTTACTCTTTGTCCATCATATTACAAACCGCTATAGAATTATTCACATTAATTGTTTTTTGGTTTAAAATAAGAACATATATTCTGTTGGTTCGGATAGAAAGAAGGTGAGTGTGTTGAAAGGCATGTATCCAAAAAAGGGAAGAGTCATATTGCATATTGATGTTAATGCTTTTTATGCATCGGTGGAAGAAGCGCGTAATCCGGCACTGAAAGGAAAACCTATGGCCATTGCGGGTAACCCAAAAGAGCGTAGAGGGATTGTGGTAACGTGCAACTATGCGGCTCGCAATAAAGGAATATATGCACCGATGCCATTATGGGAAGCTAAAAAAATTTTTCCTCAGCTAATTGTGTTAAAACCAGATTTTACTCTTTATCGCAAAGTATCAGCGCAAATGTTTTCTTATTTATCAACGATCTCTTCTATTCTTGAGCCTGCTTCTATTGACGAAGGATATCTAGATATAACGGATTGCTTTCATCAAGGTACGCCACTCGAGATTGCACAGCGAATACAGAACGATCTTTTGAATGAGTTACAAATACCGGTCTCAATCGGCATTGCACCAAATAAGTTTTTAGCTAAAACGGCAAGCAACATGAAAAAACCGCTTGGAATTACAATTTTAAGAAAGCGCGATATTCATCAGAAACTTTGGCCACACCCAGTGGTTTATATGCATGGTATAGGTAATAAAACCGCTGAGAAGTTGAATGCCGTTCATATCCATACGATTGAAGAGCTAGCGCACGCAGATGATCATAAGCTAAAGGCCACAGTTGGAGTAAGAGGAGTAGAAATGAAGCAAAGAGCTAATGGGATTGACGATCGACCTGTAAATCCAAATCGCAGGTCGGAATTTAAGTCGATTGGACATTCAAAAACATTAGCGAAAAATATGACGGATGATCGGGAGATGGTACCGATTTTAAATGATCTCGCTGAGTCTGTTAGTAAGCGAATGCATGCCAAAAAAGTAGTCAGCAAAACGATTCAGTTAACCATTCGCTATAGTAATTTCAAAACAATTACAAGAACCCAAACCATTGATCAGTGGACCAATCAGTCAAAAGTGTTGCTTCATTGGGTAAACAAGTTGCTTCAAAAGCATTGGAACGGTGAACCAGTTCGCTTGTTAGGGGTAGCAGCTCTACAAGTAGAACGAATGAACGATCGAAATCAAGAGCAGCTTAGTTTATTTACATATGAACGGCACGTAAAAGATGAACCGCTCTATAAAGCAGTTCAGCAGCTTCAAAGTAAATATGGTGATGAAATTATACGAAAGGGGTTAAAAAAATAATAGAAGAGAGTATAGAACGACATGTTTCAATCCACTCTAAAAGGGTAATATATCCATAGAGCGTGCAAGAGCTTTTTTGCATGAGCAAGGACTTTACAATTACGTATATGAGGTGATTTTGATGTCAGTTTTATTTACTTCAAAAGCAACAGCAGTAGGTGGGCGTGAAGGGCACGTCAAATCAGATGATGGCCTAATTAATCTAGATTTAGTAATGCCTTCACCAAACAATACAAAAGAAGGAACGAATCCGGAGCAGCTTTTTGCAGCAGGATATGCTTCTTGCTTTGACGGGGCTTTAAATCTAATTGCTAAAAAGCAAAAATATTCCATCGAATCATCAATTACGGCTGAAGTTAGCTTAATGAAAGACCCAGCTGATGATGGGTTTAAGTTAGCAGTAACGTTAAACGCTCATTTAAAAGGGGTATCGCAAGAAGAGGCTGAAAAGCTAGTGAAGGCAGCACATGAATTTTGTCCATATTCAAAAGCAACTAGAGGGAACATTGACGTAACGTTAAATACGACGGCTGAATAAAAAAGCAGTGCACAAAAGTGCACTGCTTTTTTACTGGCTTTTTCCATTGTGACTATGGATAGCGTTTAACAGCTGGTGAAGCATTTGTTTTAAATTTGCTAGCTCTTCAGGAGAGTAATCTGTCATATTAAATACTTCATCTGGAATTTGACAAGCTTTATCTCGAAGTGAAGCGCCTTTTTCTGTTAAGCTTACTAACACAACGCGTTCATCTTCCTGCGAGCGTTCACGGATTACAAGCCCTTGCTCTTGCATACGTTTCAGCATCGGAGTTAGCGTACCGGAATCTAGGTATAAGAGTTCTCCCATTTTCTTTACGCTGACTCTTCCATGCTCCCATAGGACAAGAAGAGCTAAGTACTGTGGGTACGTAACGCCAATTTTATCTAAAAGAGGCTTATACACTTTTGTAATTTCACGTGACGTAGCATAAATAGAAAAACAAAGCTGATTTTCTAACTTTAATCTTGAAAATAAATCGGTCATTTTAAACTCCTTCAATATAATTGTTCACTATGTAATTATATACAATTTATCAAAGAGATTCAAAACAAACAAATGTAAATTTTGACATAGTTTGTCAAAATACCTTAAATAAAAAAGCGCTTTTTCCATATAC
Organism: Bacillus sp. VT 712; assembly: GCF_001614195.1. Taxonomy (NCBI): domain Bacteria; kingdom Bacillati; phylum Bacillota; class Bacilli; order Caryophanales; family Bacillaceae; genus Bacillus; species Bacillus sp. VT 712. The sequence goes on from NZ_LWBK01000037.1 coordinate 26,314, forward strand.
TAAGAAAAAAAGGGAGCTGTGCTCATGTATTTTGCGAAAAAAGGTATGGAAGAACAGGTTACTCAGATGATGGATACAAATGTTTATGCGTGCCAGTCTGACTCGTGTAACGGATGGATGAGAGAAGATTTTGTGACGTCAGATTATAATTGCCCAATGTGTGGAAATGAAATGTCTCAAGAAGTAAGAGAGTTACCTAAAATCAAGAAGGATTTTCAATTTTATAATCGTTAAACAAAGAGCGTTTAAAAAAGAAGCTACAATAGCTTCTTTTTACTTTTTATTATGTTTGCGGCGTCTTTTAAAATAAAAGTAAAGGCCTCCTAATAATAAAACAACTAATAATAATACGCTCGTTGGAAAATATAAGGTGCCAATATTCATAGTGATAACCTCCAGTATAGCAATCTAAATAGTTGAAACGTCTACGTTGTTGTCTTAGCATTCTTATTCCCTTTAAGGTGAGGGTTAAACACTAAAATAAAAAAGAAGCCCCGTAGGCTTCTTTTAGTTTAATACTTTAACTGTAACTGTTTTACGGCCCCACTTCATCGCGTCGCTTTGAGATGGAATAAAAACGTCAATACGATTCCCTTTAATAGCACCACCCGTATCACCTGCAATTGCTTCTCCGTATCCATCTACGTATACGCGTGACCCAAGAGGAATAATAGATGGATCAACAGCAATTACTTTTTGATTTGGATTTGCACGTAGGTCAATTCCTATCTTTGTAATACCACTACAGCCAGTACAAAAAGCTGTGTAAGCCGTAGCAACAACCTGAAATTCTTTTTTTACTTCTTGATTTTCAGAAGGGTTTGGTGTTTGTGGCTTAGAAGATACAGGATTCGATACCTCAGGGGCAGCTGGTGCTGGAGCAACAGATCCATTTACTTTAAGCGTTTGATTAATGTAAATTGTGTTTGCTGATAAGCCGTTTAGCTGCTGTAATGTTGAAACTGAAATACCATGCCTTTGGGCAATGCTCCACAACGTATCTCCTGGCTTCACTTTATATGTACTAGTAGGAGCCTGTTGTTGGGGTTGCTCTATTTTTTCATCGGGTGGTGCTGTTACAGCGCTGGCCCCATTTACAGTTAGCACTTGGTTAACGTAAATAATATTGGATGATAAGTTATTATACTGTTTTAGTTGCTCAACTGATAAACCATGAGATTTTGCAATGCGATAAAGCGTATCACCTGATTGAACTTTATATGTATTTTGGGATGTAGAAGATGTTGGTGATGCTGTATGCGTATCAGCTGAACTACTAATATGTAAGGTTTGATTTGTATAAATAATAGTGGATGATAAGTTATTCCATGCTTGTAAGTCTTTCACCGATACATTATATTTTTTTGAAATGCTATAAAGCGTGTCGCCCGATTGAACTTTATAAGTTTCCGCGTCTGCTGATGCCATGCCTGCAATTCCCATTGAAACAAGTGCCGTTGCACCAAGTGAAAAAATATGCTTTTTCATTCTTTTTTCTCCTTTGTGACTATGAATTTATTACCATTCTATCAACCTTATGTAACAGGAATGTTTCAATAGTATAGATAGTTTGTTACAAAAAGAAAAATAAAGAAGAATACTTGTGTGATTTTTGTCGTTATTTGTAGACAAATAGTCCTATTCATACTTAATGGTAGAAAAAACTATGAAAGTTGTGTCGGATTTTATGCCTGCATAAAGTGTTGGAACATGCTAGAATAGAAAAGTTGTAGAGAACGGAATAAATGAGTTGGAGGTGAAAGGCACTGTTAGAAAAAAGGTTGTGACAGTGCTTAACTCAATTGAAAAAAACAGTTTCACAGTATTTAAAAGAGTGGGTTCGGGCTTTATCAATTGAAATTAGCCACTTGAAGAAAGAAGGCGGAAAAAAAGAGCAGCTAGTTAACGGGGAATACGTAGGACGATATGGAGAAGCTTTTGTGTACCGTTTTCAGATGGTACGCTTTTTTAACGTAATCGATGGAACTAGCATGCGCGTAAAGGTTCAGGATGCAGAGCTTGATGGCGAGATTTTAGCTCATGAAAAACACGAGGTATATGTAAAGGTAGGGGTTTATTTAGGTTCTGATGTTCCTATTTTATACTTATTTAACGAACCATGGGAACTTTTACAAGCATTGATTGACCGGTTAGAAGAACTGAAAGACTATAAGAAAAAGCGTGCTAGAGTTAAACGCTTAATGACGGGTACGGCGAAGGTGAATCATGAAGAATACAAAATGAAAAACGATCTTCATGAAATCTTACTGAGAGCTCATCATAATCAAACAACGTATTTATGGGGACCTCCGGGAACAGGAAAAACATACACGCTATCACGCATTATTAATAGCATGTACCGGAAGAAAAAGCGCGTATTGGTAGTGTCGCATAGCAATGCAGCTGTTGACGTATTAATGAACGAGGCGTTAGCACGTATTGAGGCTAAGCACAAGTGGAAAAAAGGAGAGGTTGTACGCTACGGGACTATGGCAAATAAGGAGCTTCAAACAAAACTTTCTACGACTCTATTAGTTGAACACGAGCATCCAAATCTTGCGAGAAAAGAGAAGGATTTACAAGAACAATATGTACGTTTAACGAGATATCCTTCTAAAGAGCGTGAGATTCAACAAGTTAAAAAGAAGCTCAATAGCGTGAAACAAGAGATGGCTGAGTTTGAAAAAGAGCTAGTGCAAAAAGCAGTCATTATTGGCACAACATTAACTAAAGTGGCAACGGATGCATCCGTTTATGAAAAAGAATATGATGTAGTAATTGTAGATGAAGTGAGCATGGCTTATACGCCACAAGTGGCTTTAGCTGCTTCGTTAGGTAAACACATTGTTGTTTGTGGAGATTTTAAGCAGCTTCCAGCCGTTTCTCAATCAAAGCATGCGTATGTGCAAGAAGCGTTAGGGCGTGATGTATTTGAGCAATCAGGAATTGCTGCACAAATCCATGAAGGAAACTGGCATCCACATTTAGTGATATTAAAGCAACAGCGTCGTATGCACCCAAATATTTCAGCGTTTACAAACGCTCATGTATATGGTGGTAAAGTAAGCGACCATGCATCTGTAGTACAAAGAGAAGCGATTGCTCAACTAAAACCGTTTGTAGACAAAGCCCTTGTGCTGATGAATACAAGCGGTATTAAGACATTTGCTCAAAAAGAAAAAAATGGGGGATCTCGGTATAATTTAGTATCTGCTTTTATTTCAAGTAGCTTGCTTATTCGCGCATTTAAAAGTGGAATTACATCATTAGGCTATGTTACCCCATACCGAGCACAAGCGCAGCTTGTAAGAGATCTAGTAAAAGGAGTGATTCCTGAGGAGCATATTCTTGCTGCAACAGTTCATAAGTTTCAAGGTTCTGAAAAAGATCTTATGATTTTTGATACAGTTGATAGTCATCCTTTTTCAAAGCCAGGTATACTTCTTATAAATGAATTAGCGGACCGTCTCATAAACGTAGCAATTACAAGAGCAAAAGGAAAATTTATTATGATAGGTGACCTGCCTTACTTAACTAAACGTTTGCCTAACGAGAGATTGCTTTTTAAGCTACTTCAATATATGAAGGAGCGAAATGCTATCTATCAACCGAATGAATATTTAAAAGAAATGATTCAAGATAAGCAGTTAATTTGGCATAAAGGAATCGATGTCCACAAGATAGTAATGGATATTAAACGTGCGAAAAATAAATTATTTATCGTGTTGCCTACTACAAAAGAATGGCCGAATAGGCTTTGGGAAGCGATTAATGAGTTTCGGGGAACGGTTACAATTTTGACAAAAGAACCAAGAAGGCTTAAGGTCAAAGAAGGAGTTGAAATTATACCTTCTCACTTTCCTTTTTTTATCTTCGCGATGGATGAGAAAAGTTTGTGGTGTAGTAACGAAATTAATGAGGGGAATTCTATTTCTTTAACCGTTCGCATTGAGCACTCAGACTTTGTCCAAATGTTTTTAAGTTATGTTGATATGACGCCCGTTTCCAGTCATTTAAAGCAGGAATGGCTACAGGTAAATAAGGCAGGATATTCATTGGCAGACTACTTAAATATATGGGATCGATGTTCGGAATGTTATAGCGTTCGAGACGCTGAAGTGACAGTAAAAGGAAAAATTCGGTTTGTTTGTCATCACTGCGGGAATACGGGGGGTATAACGAGAAAAATTTTCCAAGATTATTTAAGACATGTAAATGCTGAATGTAAAGCCTGTAAGAAAAAGGTTGAAGTTGCGTTTCGAGAAGGTGTCTACGCTTACTGTCCGTCATGTGAAAAAGAGGCTTTACCAAAAGATTTGCTCTCTATCTAGAAGAGAAAGGATGTGTTCATTTTGGACAACCACGCCCCCGTAGTATTAGCAAAATCACTTGTTGAAGGGAAGATACAAAAAAAGTTGGTTGATTGTGGGTTCATATATAGAAAATGGTTCGTCCTTAGTGGATACTTATCGTCTAATCAGTACCATGTATCAGATTGGGCAATGGTGGCAAGAGAATAAAATTTCAGTTGCTGATGAACATTTGGCTACGGCAACATGTGATTATATAATTGCTCGACTACAGTTTACCGTGAATAAAGAAAAGCTGCCAAGCAAGCGTGCTTTGCTTTTTTGTGTCGAAGGAGAAGGACACTATATTGGCCTGAAAATGTTGGCATCTTTGCTTGAAAAGTATAAATGGGAAGTGGGAAATTTAGGAGCTAACCTTCCTTTATCATACGCTATTAACAGTATTGAAAAGCGGAGGCCAGAAGTTGTCGGAATATCTATTTCACAGGTGCATTTGTTACCAAGCTTAAAGCAATATATTAACGAAATAGAAAGTTTAACCTATTCACCTACTGCGTTAGTAGGGGGGGGAGGTTATTGCAACATTATGATTTAACTGGATACGGTTCAACACAAACCGTATTTATTAACGAGATTGAACAATTTGAGCAGTGGCTGTTTGAAAACGCACTGAAGCAGTCTCTTGTATCGGGGGGGGAATATGACGTCATTATCGCTTGAAGCTATTCCCGTTCCGTTATTTATTGTGGATAAAAGTGGACAAATCATTGATTTTACACCAAGCGTGACCAAAATGTTTTTACCAGCTAGCGATATAGCCGACATAATTGATAAAGACAGTCATGAAAAGCTAAAAACTCTCGTTCGAGAACGAGAAGAAAAGCGTGGGGAGATTAATATGATTACGTTTGATAATCCAGTTGCTTTATTTGACGTTTATTATAAACCAGAAGCGTATAACAATCAGGACGTATTTATTTGCTATCCCGTCCATGAATATATGACGAATATGCAGTCAACGCTAAATCAATTTAGAAGTATGACTACTCAAGAACCAGAACATGCAAAGCAAACATTGACGGTTATTGAAGAAGATCAAGATACCATCTTGCAGCTCTATTCACTATCATCTAAGCGTCAGCTACGGGAAATGAAAACAAATGTAAAGACAGTATTAGATTTACTAACGATTATTTATCCTGATGTAATTGAGGCTGAAAAAGCTGAGTACTTCGATTTAAACCCAGCTGCTTTGTATAAAAATCGTATACGTGCATACCAAACATTTCTTTAAAATCAACTTTATATTCTGTGAATTTTTGATTCATGTATTTAATTTGACCTTTATGGTCCGTAATAAAGATACTTGTTGGGCTATGGGCAACAGCAAATGAAGTAATTGCGAGCTCTTCATTTTACGAATGTTTTTTTTCACTTGGTAAGAATTGTACTTTGTTGGTTCAAAGTACTGATTGATTTGTTCTTCAATTAATGAAAAAGCTTCTTTATCTCGCAAGAATTGTGTTAAGACAATTAATAAATCACGCTGAAGATCAACAATTTCAACAGGATGATCATTTAAATAATCTCGGTAATCTTCCAACGTCTCACATGGAGTCTCTAATACAGAGCCTTTCAGGGTGACAAAGTAGTGAGGAGCAGCTAAGTAAACGGTATTTTCTTGTAATGTCATACCGTTTTCGATTTGAACAATATTCATATTGGTTTTTTTGCTAAAAGCTCGGGCATAAAACTTTTATATCTTGACGATAAGTGTTGAATAACAATGAAAGCCATGCCGTTTGAAGAAGGCATATTCGCAAAGAACTGTTCAATTGCTTCTAGGCCACCAGCCGAAGCCCCAATCCCTACGACATGTATGGCTTTTGGGTTGTGTATTTCAGATAATGAGATGGTAGAAAGCGTTTTGTTCTTCATATTGTAATCTCCAAGTTCCGGTGAGATTCTGCTTTCTATATGTAAGGAGTGAATTTTACCGATGATAGTTTAAATATATTAATTAATGGTCAGCGAAAGTTTTCTTCATCTGTCACTGAGTAGAAAATCAATCATTATTTACAAACTGAAATTCCACTTGAAAATTCTTAAATACGGTAAATAAAGAAAAAAATTCTAAAATATCCATATACGTATTTTAACAAATCTCACAAGCTGTTCCCATCCCGTTTCGTAAAATTCTTTATAAATAGTATGTAACATCCAAATAAAACATTTTCCCTAAAATAAAAACTATAAACATTAATACAGCGAAAAAAGTCGATTTCTTGGGGATTTTCTAATAGAGAAATTTGTTGAAAAATATTTTTGTATCCGGTTTCATTTCTTTTGTACTATGTGCTGACAGCGTTATTTTTACCTTGTCGATAGGTTGACAGCCATTTTGAGCATGTTACGATAGTTACCGTTGAGAGAACGCGAACAAAAATACGAACATTTGACAGGGGAGATTTGATGATCAAAACAAAAAAGATTGCTTTTCTAGGTGCAGGATCAATGGCAGAAGCAATGATTTCTGGTATGATTCATTCTAATATTGTTCCAGCGAAAAATATTGTGGTAACAAATCGCAGCAATAAAGAACGCCTTTTAGAATTGGAAAACAAATACGGTGTTCAAACTAGTAAAAGAGTTGATTTAGACACAACAGATATTGACGTGTTCATTTTAGCAATGAAACCAAAAGATGCTGAGCAAGCATTATCCTCTTTAAAACCCAATATAACTAAAGATCAAGTTGTTTTATCAGTGCTAGCTGGTATTTCAACAGCCTTTATGGAAGATCTATTGCATGAAGAACAACAAGTTGTTCGAGTGATGCCAAATACCTCAAGTATGATTCAACAATCTGCTACAGCAATATCTCCAGGACAATATACAGCAATGGATTCAGTCATTTTAACAAAAGAGTTGCTATCGTCAATTGGTCAAGTTTACGTTATTGATGAAAAACAAATGGATATTTTCACGGGCATTGCCGGTAGTGGACCAGCGTACTTTTATTTCTTAATGGAGCATATTGAAAAAGCAGCCAAAGAAGAAGGATTAGATCCAGAAGTAGCCAGAGCAATTGGAGCCCAAACCATATACGGTGCGGCAAGAATGATGATGGAGCGTGACGAAACGCCAACAGAGCTTCGTGAAAACGTAACGTCTCCAAATGGCACAACGGCAGCAGGCTTGAAAGCCCTTGAAGAACATGGTGGCGGAACGGCAATTATGCGCGCGGTAAAAGGAGCATCAGACCGTTCAAAAGAAATGAGTGAACAGCTTGAAAAGGTATCCAACGAAGCATAAACCATAACTTCATATTCTTCGTTACTATCCTCATATTTATAAATCAATAAAACAAAAGAAACGAATTAACTAGGAGTGATTTGATGAGTCCCGATGGCAAGAAGCGGGTTGTAATTAAGATTGGCAGCAGTTCTTTAACAAGTTCACACGGTGAGATTAGCCGAAAGAAATTGGAGAGGCTTGTTGACCAAGTAGTCGAGTTGAAAGATCAAGGTCATGAGGTACTGCTTGTTTCATCCGGTGCAGTAGCGGCAGGTTACAGAAAGCTTGGTTGTTTAGAAAGACCTAGCTCATTACCTGAAAAACAAGCGGCCGCATCCATTGGCCAAGGACTTTTAATGGAAGCATACTCCGAGCTGTTCTTATCTCATGGCTACGTCGCGTCACAAATTTTAATTACACGAGATGATTTCTCTGATGAAAGCAGATATAACAATGCACGTAATACCATTAACGTACTGTTAGAACGAGGAATTGTACCGATTGTCAATGAAAATGATACGGTGACTATTAATCGTCTAAAGTTTGGAGATAATGATACGCTATCTGCTAAAGTTGCAGGGTTAGTTGATTCAGATTTACTTATCATCCTATCTGATATTGACGGATTATATAGCGCGGATCCTCGTGAAAATCCAGATGCGGAGCTATTATCACACGTATCTGAAATTACGCCAGAAATTGAAGAAGGTGCTGGAGACTCTGGAAGTTCAGTTGGCACAGGTGGTATGCGCTCAAAAATTGATGCGTTTAAAATTTCAATGGCTTCAGGAATTCCTTCATTCCTAGGAAAAGCAGGCGTTCCAAACATTTTAACAGAAGCGGTGTTGGGTGAAGCATTTGGAACGTATTTCGAAGCAGGAGAAGACGCTGTTAACTTAAGTCAAAAAGAACAGTGGATTGCGTTTAACTCAGGGCCTGAAGGGGAAATAGTAATTAAAGACGAAGCAAAAACGGCGATTGTGGAAGAAAAGAAGCCGCTGCTACGAGAACACATTAAGTTTATAAAAGGTCACTTTGAAGAAGACTCCGTTGTTCGAATCTTAGATGTTGATGAGCAAGAGCTTGCATTAGGTGTTTCGAATTATTCTTCAGAAGAATTAGCTCAAAACCAAGAAATGAATGAACCCGTTGTTGACAGTGAAGGAATGGTTTGTCACGTCGAAATTCCGATTCCGGTAGGCCTTTAATTAAAGAAGCGAAGAACGACAAATCTATGGTATAATGATGTAACAAAAATAATCATAATATTTAAAAAAATATTGTAAATCTTATCCAGGAGTGATTTTGTGGTACAGGTAAAGGAAGATATTTCGGTTAAGCAACAAGCGGTGTTAGCTAAAAAAGGTGCAAAGCAGCTTAGTCTATTAACAACAGAACAAAAAAACAAAGCGCTTTTAACAATTGCAGATGTACTTGAAGAGCACACGGATGACATTTTAAAAGCAAATGAAAAAGATTTAGAAAATGGAAAAGAAAAAGGCTTTGATGATGCGCTAATGGATCGTTTAGCATTATCTGTTGAACGTGTAAAAGATTTTGCAGATGGACTAAGGCAGGTATCGAAGCTTGATGATCCAACAGGAGATATTTTAACAGAGTGGACGCTTGAAAATGGTTTAAATGTTAAACAAGTTCGCGTTCCACTTGGAGTAATTGGAATGATTTACGAAGCGAGACCAAACGTAACGGTTGATGCTACAGGTCTTGCGTTAAAATCAGGTAATGCGATTGTGTTAAAAGGTGGTTCTTCTGCAATTCATTCCAACAAAGCGATTGTCGAAGTCATGCATAAAGCATTAGATAAAACAGAAATTCCTAAAGAAGCTGTCCAATTTATTGCGAGTACAAATCGTGAAGCAACGCAGCAGCTCTTCACGATGAAAGAGCATATTGACGTATTAATTCCACGCGGCGGTGCATCATTGATTCAGGCTGTTGTAAATAATGCGACGGTTCCTGTATTAGAAACAGGAGTAGGGAATTGTCATCTTTATATTGATGAACACGCAGATGTTGAAAAAGCTATTTCGATTCTAATCAATGCTAAAACGGATCGCCCAGCAGTATGTAACGCAGCTGAAACGGTATTAGTTCATGAAAAGTGGCTTGAGCAAAACAGCGACCGTTTAATTCAAGCGTTTAAAGACTTTAATATTGAAGTGTTTGGTGACGAGCGCACACTTGCTACAATTCCTGGTGCCAAAGAAGCAAAAGAAGCAGATTGGGCAGAGGAATATTTACGCCTTGCAATTGCGATGAAGGTTGTTTCAAACGTAGATGAAGCAATTGATCACATTGAAGTATATGGCACGAAGCATTCAGAGGCTGTGATTACAGAAGATGAAAATGTTGTGAAAAAGTTTATGGCGTTAGTAGACGCAGCAGCTCTTTATCATAATGCTTCGACTCGCTTTACAGACGGTGGAGCGCTTGGTTTTGGAGCGGAAATTGGAATTTCAACTCAAAAACTTCATGCAAGAGGACCAATGGGCTTGCCGGCACTAACAACAATTAAATATGTAATGAGCGGAAATGGTCAAGTACGCTAATATCATAAAAATAATTATGTAAAGAAACTCAGCAGAGATGCTGAGTTTCTTTTGTGCAATGAATAAAATATAGTTGTCAATTTCCTAAAAATATAGTATTATTGAATTTTTTTCTAAACTCTGCTATAATAAAAACACGTAATTTTTTTACTATTGTATCCTCATTTAAGCGTATATGCTTTATGTTAAACATACGCTTATAATCTTATAATAAAACTCCATCTTTGATTCGTTTCTCTCATGATAATATTAAATTCTTCAAGATAGGTCATTTACCGATATGCTCCATTTTAATAAACTCATGATGATACCCATATGAAGACGGATAGTAGATTACTTTAAAAGGAGATTATGTCTATGTATAACCGAAAAAATGTTGAACCAGCTGTAATTGAAGAAACTAAAGTATGGGAATGTACGTCAGATAGTTGTAAGTGTTGGGTTCGCGATAACTTTAAGAGCGGTGACCAGCCAACGTGCCCGCTTTGTAAAAGTGAAATGCAACAAGCAACGAAAGAGTTACAGGTTATTCACAATCCAAAAGTAATTGACTAATAAAATACGAGGTTTGTAGAAGCTGCTCATATTCTTTGCAACATGGATATAAGCAGCTTTTTTGATTAAGTAGGTAACCAATCATAAGATTGTGAACGTTTTTGGGCAATTACTTCATTTTTATATAAAAAAATGAAACCTTTTGATACGATGAAACGTAGTACAAGTTACGTAGAAAATTTTACGTATGTAACTAATAGTAGGGGGCAAAAATTCATGTTAAAAAAAGTATTAGCAGCTTGTGTAACGCTTACGATTATGTTTTCACCAATAGGTGGAGCATTGGTTCAAGATAGCTCAACCATTGTAAGTGCAAAAGGTTATAAATCAGGAAAGCGTTCTTTTGATAGCGGAAACAGCAATCAACCAAGTATGTTTAAGAACAACAATAATACAAACAGCAATTCTTCTGTAAATCAAAAGAACAACACAACAAATAACTCAAAATCAACGAACGCAGCAAGTACTAACCGTGGTGGTTTAATGAAAGGACTATTATTCGGTGGACTTGCAGGATTACTATTTGGTAGTATGTTAGGAAATTTAGGTGCATTAGGTCCAGTAATCGGCTTCTTAATTAATGCATTAGCAATTGTAGCTCTTATTTTAATCGTCATTCGACTATTTCAAAGCATTAAACGTAACAAGCGTAAAGAACAGGAAGTGAACTCTTGGAGAAACTAAAAATCTCGGAACAGGACATTATCAATGCAATGTGTCTGTATATTGCTGATAAAAAGCAGGTGCAGCCTCAGGAAGTTGAGGTCGAATTGATGTATGATGACGACTATGGCTTTTCAGCTGAGTCATACGTAAATGATCGAAAGCAGGTCCATATTACGTTAAATATCATTGAGGCACTGCGCTTGTGGTTAGATACGCAGATGAACATTGATCCATTCTCAACAGGTTTAGAATTAGAGTTAGATGACGAAGAAGGCATCATTGCTTACGCAACGGTAAGACAAGGATGAGCAAGTCTTTGACAATATCAAAAGAAAAAAAGAAAGTATTAATTGAAGAAATTCAAACGTATTTTTTAAATGAACGTGATGAAGAAATTGGAGAGTTAGCAGCGGGCTTACTGCTTGATTTCTTCATTGATAAAATAGCTGTCGAGTTCTATAACTTAGGCGTTGAAGATTCATATCGTTATATGAGTGATCGCTTAGAGGATTTGTTTGCTATCCAAAAATAACCCTGCAATTTGCAGGGTTATTTTCAGATTGACGAGAAACCTGTAAGGTTCTCGTCAATCTGAGGCTCTTTTCATTTTTTATAGTGAAACAAGTAAACATTTCACAAACAAATCGTCGTTTTCCATAAAAATCGCCCATTACCTGACCTGTTTTGGTCAGGTAATGGGCGATTTTTTTCATGTTTTGACAAGCTGCCGTCAGATACGCCTGCATCTGGACAGACTTCAGCCCTCGATACCGGGCATATCGATACCCATTTAGCTCTTTTGCATCGGCAAAGCTACGCTCAATCGTCGTGCAACGCATACGATAAAGTTGTTTACCTGCTTTTGTGCGCTTATTTAGACGCGCTTGTTCTTTGAATCTCTCCCAAATGTGACGTGTCACCACGCGTTGTTTTTGGGAAGCGGAAAAACAACCGTCTCTCATTGGACAAACGGCACAATCACTTGGATTTGATTTGTATGTACGATCTCCTGTGCGACTGGTAGTCGCATACGATAAAATGCACCCCATTGGACAAGCGAATACATCTTTTTCCTGTACGTAGTGAAACAGACGTTTTGGCACGTCTTTGTTTGACGATCCAAAACGCCGATAGCCCATCACCATAAAAATCCCTTTTTCAGAAAGGCGTTTACAAATATGGCTTGTAAAATACCCGGCATCTAATGCAACAGCTTCAACAGAAAAGCGAAACTTTTTTATTTGTATG
>NZ_LWBK01000038.1:0-27329 GCF_001614195.1 Bacillus sp. VT 712
GTAGCATAATTACAGTTTTACTGGGGATTGCTGAGCTTCATTACGCTCATTAAATTTTGACCGCTTAATATACTCACCATAACCACTCTTACCAACAAATTGCTTTTCTTTAATCACAAATTCTCCTCTACACAATACTGAAACCGGCTCACCCGTAATTTCCATTCCTTCAAACGCACTATAATCAACAGCCATGTGATGTGTTTCAGCAGAAATTTTACGCTTGACAGTCGGGTCAAAAATTAATAGGTCCGCATCGCTTCCTACAGCAATTGTGCCTTTTTTCGGATATAATCCAAATAGCTTAGCAGTGCGAGTAGATGTTACGTCTACAAATTGATTAAGCGTAATCTTCCCTTTCTGTACACCTTCTGAAAATAAGATGCTCATACGGTCTTCAATAATAGGACCGCCATTTGGAATCTTTGTAAAATCATTCTTACCTAAATCTTTTTGCCCATTAAAATCAAATGAACATTGATCAGACCCAATCGTTTGTAAATCTCCATTTTTTAATGCGTTCCATAACACTTCTTGGTTCCACTTTTCACGAAGAGGTGGTGACCAGACGTATTTAGCTCCTTCAAAATTAGGTTTTTCTAAGTAGGATTCATCTAATACTAAATATTGCGGACATGTTTCACCCCAAATATTCACACCTCGATTTCGAGCCTGAGCAATTTGATTCACCGCTTCAGCACAAGATACATGCACTACATATAGCTGTGAATCAGCAAGACCTGTAAAACAAGCTGCTCTACCTGTTGCCTCACCTTCAATCTCTGGAGGTCTTGTACGCGCATGGTAAATTGGATCTGTACTTCCTGCTTCTAACGCTTTCTTCGTTAAATAGTCAATCACGTCTCCGTTTTCAGCATGTACCATAACTAATGCCCCAAGCTCTTTTGCTTGAATAAGCGTTTGATAAAGGGTCGCATCGTCCGCTTGAAATACATCTTTATACGCCATGAATACTTTGAACGACGTAATCCCTTCATTTTCAATAATAGTAGGAAGTTGTTCTAATACCTGATCGTTCATCTCTCCAATCATCAGGTGGAAGCTATAGTCAATAGCTGCTTTCCCTTCTGATTTTGCATGCCAAGTATTAATGGCATTTTGCAACGGTTTCCCTTTATCTGTTAAGCAAAAATCAATGATAGTTGTGGTACCTCCAAACGCCGCTGCAATGGTCCCCGTTTCAAAATCATCTTTTGTGACCGTACCTCCAAATGGCATGTCTAAATGAGTATGTGGATCAATTCCTCCAGGGAAAATATAAGCTCCATTTGCGTCAACAATTTCACAACTAGACTCATCTAGTCCCTTTCCAATTGCTGCGATTTTCCCATCTTCAATTAAAATGTCTCCGCTGTACGTATCTGCTGCTGTAACGATTACTCCATTTTTCACTAATTTTTTCATAATTTGATCCCCCTATTGTGTTTGGTTATACGTCCAGTTTTTGTGCAGATGTCATCGCAAGTGCCGCTTGTCTTTCATTCCACGTCATAGGCGGCTGCTCACTCGCTACCTCCACCATAGAGATTGCTCCATCAACAGGACAGACAATCGAGCAGAGATTACAGCCCACACAATCTTCTTCTCTTACTTGCAAATACGGTTTACCTGAAGAGTCTTTCAACATATCAATACATTGATGGGACGTGTCTTCACATGAAATATGACACTTGTTACAATTAATACATGTATTGGGGTCAATTCGAGCCACAACTTTATAATTTAAATCAAGATTTCCCCAATCAGAGTATTTCGGAACAGCTTTTCCAACAAGATCGCTCACTTTTGCAATTCCTCGCTCATCAAGGTAGTTGTTTAGTCCATCAAGCATGTCTTCTACAATTCTAAAACCATGATGCATAGCAGCTGTGCACACTTGAACCCCAGTTGCTCCCATAAGCATAAATTCCACTGCTTCCTGCCAATTCGATACGCCTCCCATACCTGAAATCGGTACGTTAATATGAGGGCTTCTTGCACATTCAGCCACCATATTTAAGGCGATAGGCTTAACGGCTGGACCACAGTAGCCTCCATGTGCACCTTTACCAGCCACGTGGGGAATTGTGTTCCATGAATTGATATCCACTCCGGCTAAGCTATTGATAGTGTTAATCATACTCACTGCGTCCGCTCCGCCTCTTACAGCGGCTTCTGCTGTAACTGTGATGTCCGTAATATTTGGAGTCAACTTAACAATAACAGGCGTTTTCGCTACTTCTTTAGCCCAGTACGTTTGCTTTTCAACAAGGTCAGGCACCTGCCCTGAAGCTGCTCCCATTCCTCGCTCGGCCATGCCGTGAGGACAGCCGAAATTTAGCTCTAAACCGTCAACGCCTACATCTTCTACACGTTTTACAATTTCATGCCATTTCTCCTGTTTTGGTTCAACCATTAAAGAAGCAATGATAGCATGGTCAGGAAATTTCTTTTTGGTCTCATAGATTTCTTTTAAATTAACCTCAAGCGGCCGATCCGTAATAAGCTCAATATTATTAAAACCCGCTACGCGCTGGCCGTTAAAGCTCACCGCTGCAAACCGTGAAGATACATTTAAAATTGGATCTCCAAGCGTTTTCCAAACTGCTCCGCCCCATCCTGCTTCAAAGGCACGCTGTACTTGATACCCCGAGTTTGTAGGCGGCGCTGATGCTAGCCAAAATGGATTGGGTGATTTAATACCTGCTAAGTTTATGCGTAAATCTGCCATACTTGTTTCCCCCTCTCGTTTGTTTAAGCTGTTTCAATTGCTTCTTTCTTTAACTGAGCATGAATGCCATATGCCGTTTGCTTCCCTTGCTGTGCAGCCGTCACAACCATGGCTTCACCTTGCCCTTTTCCAAATACAACGTCACCACAAGCAAAGACTTTAGGGTTTGAGGTTTGGAATGTATCTTGATCAATTAGTACGACTCCACCATCTTGCTTTAATTCAAACTGATTAATTAAAGATAAGTAACGCTCTTGCCCAATTGCTTTAATAACAGCATCCACTTTAATTAAGAACTCTGACCCTTCTATTGGTACAGGCTTTTTACGTCCATCACCTTCCGATTCTTTTAGTTCCATTTTGATACATTCAATACCTGTTACTTCATTTTTGTCATTTCCAACAATTCTCACAGGTGCTGTTAACCATCGAAACTCTACACCGTCTTGCTTGGCAAATTCATATTCAAAATCATAGGCTGTCATTTCAGCACTCGTTCTACGGTATAGAATTTTTACATTTTTTGCCCCTAATCGTATGGAACATGTTGCTCCATCAATCGCTGTATTTCCTGCACCAACAACCGCTACTTTTTTCCCCACAAACTCTGTAGTCAACGCTTCTGATTTTGTTTGCTTCACAAAGTCAATTGCATCATAAACTCCCTTTAGGTGCTCTCCTTCAATACCTAAATTTGGAACTTTACTCATTCCAATAGCAAGAACGACTGCATCATAGTTCTCTAAAAGTTCACTCGGCATCACGTCTTCACCAACACGCATGTTTGTTTTAATTTCAACGTCTAGGGCTTTTACCTGCTGTACCTCCCAAAAAGAAATAGCTTGAGGGAGTCGAAACGATACAATTCCATAGGTATTTAACCCTCCTGCTTCTTTTTCTGCTTCAAAGATTGTCACAGCATATCCAAACCGAGCTAGTTCTCTGGCAGCTGAAAGCCCAGCGGGTCCTCCGCCTACAATAGCAACCCGCTTTCCGTTTGGCTTACCTTTTGTAAATAACACCTGTTCATTTTGAATAGCCCAGTCAGTAGCATAACGCTGAAGATCACCAATCATAATAGGTTTAGTCGAATGATTTAATACACATGCCCCTTCACAAAGCTCTTCTGTTGGACAAACCCTCGCACAGCTCGCTCCAACAGGATTCGATGTCATAATCGTTTGAGCGGACCCCTTTAAATTTCCAGATGCAATTTTTTTAATAAACGTTGGTATATCAATGCCCGTTGGACAAGCTTGAATACAAGGAGCATCGTAACAGTACAAACATCGATTAGCTTCTTCAATAGCTTCTTGATTTGGCAAGCCTTTTTCAACTTCACTAAAGTTCTCTACAATTGCTTGAAGCATCGGCTGAGCTGAAGATTTCATAAATCCATCCCCCTTCTAAATTGCTTTATATCGATTATACTTGAAAGCGCTTACATATTTTTTTATTAACTTTCCCCCGATTGGTTTCACTCCTTTGTGTTGAGGTTTTAAGCTTATAATCCATTTTACTGAAGAAACGTGCTGTTTACATTATACAAAGTGTCAAAAAATTCAAACTTTATATTAGCCGATATGTAAAAAGCTTGAGCGACAAGACCCAAGCTTTTTACAATGTGATTATTATCATTTTGCTACTTCTTTGATAATCGATACAACCAGCTCTGATGTTTTTACAAGTTCTTCAACTGGAATTTTTTCACTTGTGGTATGAATATCTTCATAGCCTACAGCTAAGTTTACAGTTGGAATATCAAAACCTGCAATGACGTTTGCATCGCTGCCACCGCCGCTTTGTAGCAAGCGTGAAGGACGACCGATATTGGCAACCGCTTTTTTTGCTACTTCTACAACATGGTCTCCATCGCTAAATTTAAAGCCAGGATACATCACTTTAATATCTACTTCAGCTCTTCCTCCCATGTCACTTGCTGCAGATTCAAATGCTTCCTTCATTTTTGCCACTTGCGCTTCCATTTTTTCAGGAACCAATGAACGAGCTTCTGCTAAGATCGATACGTAGTCGCACACAATATTCGTTTGCGTTCCACCTTCAAAGCGACCAATATTCGCCGTTGTTTCTTCATCAATACGCCCTAGAGGCATACGTGAAATCGCTTTTGAGGCAATGGTAATTGCCGATACTCCACGCTCAGGTGCTACACCAGCGTGAGCTGTTTTTCCATAAATATCTGCTTTGACTTTTGCTTGCGTTGGAGCAGCAACAATAATATCGCCCACTTTTCCATCGCTATCAAGCGCATAGCCAAATTTTGCCGTTACAAGCTTTGGATCTAATGCTTTCGCTCCAACTAATCCAGATTCCTCTCCAACTGTGATGACAAACTCAATGGTACCGTGCTCAACATTTTGCTCTTTTAGCACTTGAATAGCTTCTAGCATCGCTGCCAATCCAGCCTTATCATCAGCTCCTAGAATCGTTGTTCCATCGCTTTTAATATAACCGTCTTCAATAGATGGCTTAATGCCTTTTCCAGGAACAACCGTATCCATATGAGAAGTAAAATAAATGGTATCTACTCCTTCTTTTGTTCCTGGAAGAGTACAAATTAAATTACCTGCACCATGTCCAGTTTCAGCTGTTGTATCATCTTCAACAACTTTTACTCCTAAAGCCGTGAATTTTTCCGTTAATACTTTTGCAATCTCGGCTTCATACTTTGTTTCTGAATCAACTTGTATAAGTTCTAAAAATAGATCAACTAGACGTCGCTCATTAACCATAATATGTAATCCCTCCAAAATTAACCTACAATGGTATGTTACCATGTTTTCGCTGTGGACGCTCTTCCTTTTTATTGTGCAACATTTCGAGTGCTTGTATTAATTTTATTCTTGTATCTCTTGGATCAATCACATCATCTACCATACCCCCCTCGCCGCAACGTATGGATTAGCAAACTTATCGCGATACTGCTCAATTTTTTCAGCTCGAACTTCTTCGGGAGCATCACTACTTTGGATTTCGTTCGCAAAAATAATATTGGCAGCTCCTTGAGGACCCATAACGGCAATTTCAGCGTTTGGCCAAGCATATACCATATCTGCACCAATTGATTTACTATTTAGCGCAACATAAGCTCCACCGTAGGCTTTTCGTAAAATCACCGTAATTTTCGGAACAGTTGCCTCAGAATAGGCATATAAAATTTTAGCACCGTGACGAATGATACCGCCATGTTCTTGCTTAATACCAGGAAAGAATCCTGTTACATCTTCAAACGTAATGAGTGGAATATGAAAAGAGTCACAAAACCTTATAAAACGTGCAGCTTTGTCTGAGGAGTTAATATCTAAGCTGCCAGCCATAAACTTTGGTTGATTACAAACCAGCCCGACCACGTTTCCATTCAAGCGAGCTAAGCCGACTACAATGTTTTTAGCAAAATCTTTTTGTACTTCTAAAAATGTTCCTTCGTCTACGACGTGGTCAATAACATGGCGAACATCATATGGTCTGACAGCATCAAAAGGCACAACATCCAATAATTCTGGGCGGTCATTGCTTTGATCATTATAAGGGACACTCGGTGGCTTTTCAGCATTAGATAAAGGCAAGTAGCTTAGTAAGAGGCGAACCTGCTCAAGCACTTCTTCTTCTGAACTTGCGCTAAAATGAGCATTTCCACTAATTTCATTATGAACAGCAGCTCCACCCAAATTTTCTGCTGTGATTGTTTCACCCGTTACTGTCTCAATCACTTTCGGTCCTGTAATAAACATTTGGCTCGTCTTTTCCACCATAAATACAAAATCAGTGATGGCTGGTGAGTATACTGCACCACCTGCACATGGTCCCATAATCACGGAGATTTGAGGGATGACTCCTGAATAAATGGCGTTTCGATAAAAAATTTGACCGTATCCGTCTAACGACATCACGCCTTCTTGAATTCGCGCTCCACCCGAGTCATTTAATCCAATAAAAGGAACACCAGTTTTCGCTGCTAGGTCCATTACATTGACGATTTTTTTGGCATGCATTTCTCCAAGCGCACCGCCAAACACCGTGAAATCTTGAGAAAACAAATAAATGCCTCGTCCATTCACTTTACCGTACCCAGTGACAACACCGTCTCCAGGACCTGCTTGTGTATTCATATTAAAGTCCAGACAGCGGTGTTCTATAAAAGGCTGAACTTCAACAAATGTTCCTTCATCAACCAATAAGTCAATGCGTTCTCTAGCCGTTAGTTTTCCTTTGAAATGTTGCTTTTCAATTTTTTGATCTCCGCCCCCTTGTTCAATTTTGCGGCGCTTGTCGTATAGCTCATTTAGTTTTTCATAAATATCAACCATGTGCTATTCCTCCTCTGTTGGTTTCTTTTCACAAAGTTCATACAAAACCCCTGCGGTGGACGACGGGTGTAAAAAAGCAATGGAAGCACCACCAGCTCCTAATCTTGGCTCATGATCAATCATTTTAATTCCACGTTCTTTCAGCTCTTGAATGCGATCTTCAATGCTTCCAACACCAAAGGCAATGTGGTGTATACCCTCTCCACGTTTTTGAAGAAATTTAGCGACTGGACTGCTATTATTTAAAGGTTCAAGAAGTTCGATTTTCGAATCACCGCATTGAAAAAAAGCTACCTTTACACCTTGATTTTCTACTTTTTCTATCCCTAAACATAGTAAGCCAAGCTGCCTCTCATAAAATGCTTTGATGTTATCAATAGAGTGAACAGCGATGCCAATATGATCAATTTTATTCATATTCCCACCCCCTAAAAAAGCGTTTTCATTTAGACATATTCTTGAATGAATCTTCATTCTCCTTCTTAAAACGAAAGCGAATAAAGAAGTTGCTTGTCCCATTTCCCTGCTACATGTAAAATAGAAAAAAAGGTTGTGAGAGGAGCTACTCTTTTATGTCGAATAAAAAATGGCAAAAAATTGTGGTCTATTTAATGCTGGGAACGATGATAATCACAACTGTTCTTGCTGGCATTACAATGTGGCTATAATAAAAGGTAGGTGATGAATCACCTACCTTTTATTGCACTACTATTCCTTTTTCCTTCGCTAGATCTTCAAAGGATTTTCCACTGGTCACAATCCATACTTTTGTTCCAAGAGGAACCTTTTCATAAAGCTCAACAACGCGTTCATTTCGAAGCCTTATGCACCCATTAGAAACATACTTGCCGATAGAGTTTGGCTGGTTTGTACCATGAATTCCATAAATTCGCCCATCTGTGTCTTTTGCATCAAATCCAATCCACCTCAACCCAAGTGGATTAGTAGGGTCTCCCCCTTCTATCTTATCTTTTCGATAATAAGGGTTTGCTGCTTTAACTGTGATAGTGAACTCGCCTTCTGGTGTTAAATCTTTTGTTCTTCCCGAACCCACTTTAATAACATTCTCTACCTTGCCGTGTTCAATATATGCTAATTCATTTGTCTGTTTATTTACAATAATAAAAGGGTCAGCTGGTAAAGGATTTGCTCCCAGCGGCCAAATTGGTGATACAAGTACTAAAATAAGAAACATGACGTGCATACAATTCAACCCCTTACGCTTTTTCTTATTGTTCGTAAGGGGTTGCTACAACATGCATATTGTTTACGTAATTTTTAAGCTTTGTTTAATAATTAAATATTGCTCTATTTCCTTTACAAAGTGTAACAGATCTGCTCGTGCTTCGAATTCTTCACGAGACTTAGGTAGCTCCATGCATTGAAAAGATTCCTTGAGCTGCTCCAGCTTTAATAAAAAAAGCTTTGCTGTGTTACCCGGATGAATAGAAAAGCTTAATTCTTCAATAAAATCAGCAATCATATATCTTTGTTCAACCACAAGGTCAATTGATGTAAGAAGAGGAAGAGTACGTTCTAGAATTTCTAATTGTTTTTCACGAATTTTAAAGTATCGATAATAATAATTTTCTGAACGTACAAAATGGTTTTCAACATCACGGAAAGCTAGACTTTTAGCTTTTTCTAAGAGCACTGCTGTATCGGCAATTTCTTTGCCAGACCAAGTGCTTTCGTTTCTTCTTAAATAAAGCGCCATTTCTTTAAGAATGATATGAAAATTCTCTTCAATGTCCTGCTGATACTGACGAAGCTCTTTGTCTAAGCTTGGCATGTATAAATTCACAAGAAGCGCTACGCCAATACCAACCACAATGAGCCCTAATTCATTGAAAACAATTTGCCACGTCATATTTTCAAGAGAGTAAATGTGCAGTAAAATAACTGAACTTGTTACAATTCCTCCGTTGACCTTTAAAATAACGGTTAACGGAATAAAAAATAGCAGCATCAATCCGATGACCGCTGGATGATAAGCAATTCCTTCAAAGAAAATAAATGAAAATAAAATTGAAATCGAACAAGCTACAAAGCGATCAAACGCACTTTGCAACGATTTTTTCTGTGAATTTTGTATACATAAGATTGTAATAATTCCTGCTGATGGGAAAAACTCAAGGCCGATGAGCTGTGCAATGCTAATTGCGAGTGCAGTACCTACGGCTGTTTTAAAGGTTCGATAACCAATTTTATACTTCATATCGTCAAAGCTCCTAAACAGTTCCTTTTTTATAAGTTATTCATAACACTATTATTTATTAACATGTTTCATTCAATTACGCAATGCTTCTCGCTATTTATAAATTAAAAAAAGAGTTTGGGACATAACAAAATGATTGCTTCTAAAAGACGAACACTAGCTGTTCCCATCTCTTTGATTTGTCTCAACACGTTTGTTCCATTGCGCTACGGTCACTCGCTTTCCGCGGGGAGGAACCTGAGCTTCCTCGCTGCGCTGCGGGATCTCCGTTTTCCCTCTCTTTCCCGCAGGAGTCGAGTGTCCTACGCTCCATTCCACCCTGTTTCCAACATTGTTTTCACAATCAACAAAAAACCTGAACGATTAAAAGTTATGAACTCTCAATCATTCAGGTATAGTAGAGGCTGAACTACTTATATCTCAGTCTCTTTTTGATTATTATAAGATTTTTTCAAGAAAATCCTTCGCACGCTTACTTTTAGGTGCTGTAAAAAACTCAGCCGGAGGTGAATCTTCCACTAGGCGGCCGCCATCTAAGAATAAAACACGATCTGCTACTTCGCGCGCAAAGCCCATTTCATGCGTAACGATAACCATTGTCATACCCGTTTCAGTTAGTGATTTCATTACATCTAATACTTCTTTTACCATCTCTGGGTCTAAAGCAGATGTTGGTTCATCAAAAAGCATAATTTCTGGTTCCATCGCAAGAGCACGAGCAATAGCAACACGCTGCTTTTGACCTCCTGAAAGTCGACTTGGATACTCGTTTGCTTTTTCAGCTAGTCCGACTTTAGTTAGTAGTTCCATTCCTTTGCTCTTCGCCTCTTCTTTTGAGATTCCTTTAACTGTAGTAGGCGCGTATGTTAAGTTTTCAAGCACCGTCATATGAGGAAACAGATGAAAGTGCTGAAATACCATCCCGACATTTTGTCGCACGTTTATAATGTTTGTCTTCGCATTTGTAATTTCTTGATCAGCTATTGTAATGGCTCCACTAGTTGGCTGTTCAAGTAAATTCATACAGCGCAAAAACGTTGATTTCCCGGAACCTGATGGACCGATTACGGCGACTACTTCTTTTTCTTTAATAACTGTTGAAATGCCTTTTAGAACTTCATTTTGGCCAAAGGACTTGTGTAAGTTTTCAATTTTAATCACCTTTTCTCATTCTCCTCTCGATCACTTTACCAAGGAGCGTTAAGCCCATTACCATGATGTAATAAATTAATCCTGCAAATAACAGAGGTTCAAAATACGCAAACTTTTCTCCTCCAACGATATATGCACGTCTCATAATATCAAGCGCACCGATAACCGTTACAAGTGCTGATTCTTTCGTAAGCGTAATAAACTCATTCATTAAAGCTGGTAAAATGTTTTTTAAAGCTTGAGGCATAATGACTTGGCCCATCATTTTACGATATGGAATTCCTAAAGCAAGAGCAGCTTCACGTTGTCCTTTATCGACTGCTAAAATACCAGCACGAATAATTTCAGAGATATATGCAGCTGAGTTTAATCCGAATGCAGCAACTGCAGCAGGAAATGGCGCAATATCAAAACCTAAAATTTGTGGTAACCCAAAATAAATAAGCAATAACTGCAGTACGAGCGGCGTACCACGAAAGATTGATGTATAAAGATCAGCTAACCAAATGAGCGGTTTTGAACGACTAATTTTAAATAGAGATAAGATTGTCCCTAGTACAAAACCGACAATGGCTGAAGCTAAAACTATTTGAATCGTCACTCCTATCCCTTTTAAAATATAAGGGATTGAAGGCACGATTTGTGAAAAGTCCAAATTCATGCCTGTTTTCCTTCCTCTCCGTTCATTGTCTCTTATTCTTTACTATCAAACCATTTAACGATTAGCTCTTCTAGCTCTCCGCTTTCTTTCATTTCTTGTAGTTCTTTATTAAACTCATCCGTTAGCTTGCTGTCTTTAGGAAATGCAATGGCAGAACCTTTGTTAGAGTCTTCTCTTCCTGTTTCTACAAGTTGTAACGTATCATCTTTTGCTACATAGCCTTTTGCTACTGTATCCTCAATGATTGCTACATCAATACGATTTGACTTCATTTCTTGAATCAATTGTGGAATACGATCGCGACTTTCAATTTTAATGTCTACTTCTTCTGATAATGTTTTTGCTTCATCTTCTTGAATAGATGCTGTTTGAACACCTACTGTTTTTCCGTTCAGCTCTTCAATGCTATTAATCGGCTCGTCCTTTTTAGATACAAGTACATTTTTCGCCTCGTAATATACATCAGAGAAGTCTATGTTCTTTTTACGCTCTTCCGTCGGCGTCATTCCTGCTAAAACAAAGTCCACTTTTTTAGACTGTAAAGATGGAATTAAGCTACCGAACTCCATATCGACAACTTGTACTTCATAACCTAGCTCTTTACCAATTGCTTTTGCTAAATCAATATCGAAACCGACCGGCTCGCTGTCACCTTTTGCTGTATCAATATACTCAAACGGTGGATAATCAGCTGAAGTTCCCATTTTTAAAACTTTTGCATCCTCACTGCCTCCGCCTCCATTTGAAGCACCTTCACCAGCACCACAAGCAGCTAATGCTCCCGCTGTTAACAACCCTATAACTGTTACTGATAGCCATTTTTTCATTTTCATGTCACGTTTCCCCCAATTTTAATATTTTCTTAAAATTAATAATATTATGAAATAAGTTTTTCCTTATTGCAAGTCATTGT
Source organism: Bacillus sp. VT 712 (assembly GCF_001614195.1). Classification (NCBI taxonomy): domain Bacteria; kingdom Bacillati; phylum Bacillota; class Bacilli; order Caryophanales; family Bacillaceae; genus Bacillus; species Bacillus sp. VT 712. Next base: position 12,004 of record NZ_LWBK01000038.1, read on the forward strand.
AAAAAAATAAATATATATTCATGTAACTGTATTTTAACACGTATTTATATTTATGCAACACTTTTTTTAAATATAGATTTAACTATATGAAAATACCTATCCACCATTTTCCATAACCATGTGAATCATGTATAAAAAATTGATATTACAAATATTTTCACCAAAAATAAAAGAGTTTGGGACATAACAAAATGATTGCTTCTAAGAGACGAACACTAGCTGTTCCCATCTCTTTGGTTTGTCTCAACACGTTCGTTCCATTGCGCTACGGCCACTCGCTTTCCGCGGGGAGGAACCTGAGCTTCCTCGCTGCGCTGCGGGATCTCATGTTTCCCTCTCTTTCCCGCAGGAGTCGAGTGTCCTACGCTCCATTCCACCCTGTTTCCAACATTGTTTTCACAATCAACAAAAAACCTGAACGATTAAAAGTTATGAACTCTCAATCGTTCAGGTATAGTAAGGACTGAACTACTTATGTCCCAGCCTCTTTTATTTATACTTCTTCACAATATTGATCAAACGCTTCTTGAAGTTTTGTTACAACTGACATTGGCTCATGTCCTTCAATTTCATGACGCTCTACCATTGTCATAATTTTACCATCTTTTAATAGTGCAAATGATGGTGAAGATGGTGGGTAGCCTTCAAAATATTCTCTAGCGCGAGCCGTTGCTTCTTTATCTTGGCCAGCGAATACCGTAACTAGATTCGTTGGGCGCTTATCGTAATGAACGGAATGAGCAGCTGCTGGTCTAGCAATCCCTCCTGCACATCCACAAACTGAGTTAACCATTACTAATGTTGTACCGGGCTTTTGAAACGCTTCCTCTACATCTTCAGCCGTCGTTAATTGCGTGTAACCTGCAGCTTCAATCTCTTGACGCGCTTGGCGAACAACATCATTCATAAATAAATTAAAATCGATGTTCATCTTTTTACCTCCTTTAGTTAGCTACTTTTATCATAGCAAACCATGACTTAAAACGCGATTTCTTTGGCTTATGTTTACGAAAAAATTATTGTTACTTTATCGGTTGGTTTACTTGTTTATACTGATGAATTATTGTCTCAAATGCTTCCTCCATTGTTATGTCTCCTTTTTGCATACGTTGCTCAACATCTTTTAGCGTATCACGTAGCTCTTGCTTACCATAAAAAGACTCGTACAGATAATCAGCAATTCTCGACTGTAGCCATGAAGAAAGTTGAAGACCTCGCTTTTGCTCAAATCGTTCATTTTGTATTAGCCAGCTCTTGTAATCCAAGATGTGATTCCATAAGCTAATCAAATCACCTGTCTCGTAAACAGATGTTGTTAATACCCTTGGCTGCCAACTAGATGAATGAGCATATAGAAATGAAATAACGGACTCATACTCTTTTTTCGTCAGTACTGCTTTTTTTCGATTATCTCCATCCGCTTTATTTACACAAATCAAGTCGGCTAGCTCTAAGATTCCTTTTTTAATTCCTTGAAGCTCATCTCCTGCACCTGTTAAAACAAGAAGAACAAAGACATCAACCATTTGCTTAACGATTCCTTCACCTTGCCCCACGCCCATCGTTTCTATAAAAATGACGTCATATCCCGCTGCTTCGCATAAAAGAACAGCTTCTCTCGTCTTGCGATGAACCCCGCCTAATGTTCCTTGCGAAGGAGACGGTCGAACAAAAGCTCTTGGATGCTTAGCAAGCTGCTCCATTCGCGTTTTATCACCTAAGATACTTCCACCAGATACCGTACTGCTTGGATCAATCGCAAGTACTGCTACTCGGTATCCTTGATCACATAAATAAGTTCCAAATGCATTAATTAACGTACTTTTCCCTGCTCCTGGTACACCTGTAAATCCAATCCGAATCGATTTTCCAGTATGCGAATAAATTTCTTTCATTAACTGTTGAGCCAGGTGTTTATGCTTAGCAGCCTGACTTTCAATTAAGGTAATAGCTTGTGCTAAAGCAGCTCGGTTTTTTCCTAAAAGCCCTTCTTTATACTGAGACACTGTTTTTAATTTGGTCATATAATCACTCATCCACCGCTAGCTTTTCTTTAATCTTATCTAACACGTGGATAGCTGCTTTTGGAATGACCGTACCTGGACCGAAAATAGCTGCTGCTCCGCTTGCTTCTAAAAAAGGATAATCTTGCTTTGGAATAACTCCTCCAACAATGACTAAAATATCTTCTCTACCGTGTAAACGCAGCTGCTCAACAAGCTGTGGAAGTAGCGTTTTATGTCCAGCAGCAAGCGAGCTAAACCCTACGACGTGAACATCATTTTCAATTGCTTGCACAGCAGTTTCTTCAGGCGTTTGAAAAAGTGGACCAACATCCACATCAAAGCCTAGATCCGCAAATGCTGTAGAAATGACTTTTGCTCCGCGATCATGACCGTCCTGACCCATTTTGGCAACTAGGATTCTTGGTCTTCTTCCCTCTTCTTCTAAGAAGTCATCTGTTAACTGGCGCACTTTATCAATAAGCTCTGCTCCTTCAAATTCTGCTTGATAAACACCTTTTATTGAACGTGTAACCGCTTGATGCCTACCAGATATTTTTTCAAGAGCAAGTGATATTTCGCCTAGCGTTGCTCTTGCTCTGGCAGCTTCAACCGCTAACTCTAATAAATTTCCCTTTCCTGTTTCAGCAGCATGCGTTAAATCACTTAAAGTTTTTTCCACCTGCTTGTCATCGCGCTGATTCTTCAGTTCTTTTAATCTTTCTACCTGCGCTGTTAGCACTGCTTGATTATCAATATCTAAAATCTCTAACTCTTCTTCTTCGTTCGCTTTAAATGCATTCACACCAACAATAATTTCGGCTTTTGAATCAATTCTAGCTTGCCTTCTGGCAGCAGCTTCTTCAATTTTCATTTTCGGAATCCCAGTTTCAATTGCTTTTGCCATACCACCAAGTGATTCAATCTCTTCTAAATGACCCCAAGCTTTATGAACGAGCTCATTCGTTAGTGATTCAATATAATAAGCCCCTCCCAACGGGTCAATAACAGAACAAATAGACGTTTCATCTTGTAAATATAACTGTGTATTACGTGCAATTCTTGCTGAAAAATCCGTTGGTAGCGCAATTGCTTCATCCAATGCATTCGTATGCAGTGACTGCGTGTGCCCTGAAACTGCTGCCAGTGCTTCCACACATGTACGCACTACGTTATTGAACGGATCTTGCTCCGTTAAGCTCCAGCCAGACGTTTGCGAGTGCGTACGCAAAGCTAACGACTTGGGATTTGTTGGATTAAACTGTTTCATTAGCTTAGCCCATAGCAATCTACCGGCTCTCATTTTTGCTACTTCCATAAAGTAGTTCATTCCAATCGCCCAAAAAAATGATAGGCGTGGTGCAAAGGCATCGACTGAAATACCAGATTTTATTCCGGTTCGAACATACTCTAATCCGTCTGCTAGCGTATAAGCTAGCTCCAGGTCAGCTGGTGCTCCCGCTTCTTGCATGTGATAGCCTGAAATACTGATGCTATTAAATTTGGGCATATGCTCAGACGTATACTTGAAAATATCTGCAATAATTCTCATCGACATATCTGGAGGATAAATATACGTATTACGTACCATGTATTCTTTTAAAATATCATTTTGAATGGTACCGGCTAGCTGCTCCTTTTGCACACCTTGTTCTTCAGCAGTCACGATATAAAAAGCCATGATTGGTAATACAGCACCATTCATCGTCATTGAAACCGACATTTTATCCAGAGGAATACCATCAAAAAGCTTTTTCATGTCTAAGATTGAATCAATTGCTACCCCCGCTTTTCCTACGTCACCAACCACGCGAGGGTGATCAGAGTCATACCCTCGATGTGTTGCTAAATCAAAAGCAACAGACAATCCTTTCTGCCCTGCAGCTAAATTTCTGCGATAAAAGGCATTGCTTTCTTCTGCTGTTGAAAACCCTGCGTACTGACGAATTGTCCATGGTTTTTTCACGTACATCGTCGCGTAAGGTCCTCTTAGATATGGTGGTTTTCCTGGTGTAAAATCAAGAAATTCAATGCCTTTATAATCTTTTTCTGTATATAGAGATTTCACAAAAATTTGTTCATTTGTTTGAAAAGATTCTACAGTATGCTGCTTACTCTCCACAGCTTTCGGTTGCGTAACAGCGCCAAAATCAATATTTTCAAATTGTGGTTTTTTATACATGTTGATTCACCTCAATCCAGCGTACTAATTGCGCAAAACAATTAATTGCATTCACATTTTCATTAATGAATTCCGCAGCTCCGTCTACCTCTGATTTTGCTACAACAAATACGTAAAGCTTTTCTTGTTTATACCCATTAAGGAAGGCAAGCATATCTTTTACTTGTTCAGGTTCACCACATACTACGTATGCATGACAAGGACGCTTTTTCAACCATTCAATGGTATCCAGGTCATGATATAACGGTGAAAAAGTTTCACATTGAAATCCACCAGACTGGAAAAAATCATAAGCAAACTCTTTTTGTTGCTTAACCAATTTACTTTCTGATAATTCAATGCAACCAATAGTCAATCCTTTGGTTCTTTCACGCATCTGTTCAAACGCTTCGCTTTTTCTCCACTGATTCAAAAAGAGAATTGCTTGAGAAGGGGATTGTTCTTCATGCGCATTCACCAATAGAGAAGATGCCGTCAATTCATTTCTTAATTGCAATTGATATTCGTGGTAGTCTTTGTTTGCAACGTTATCTTCTTCATAAGTAGTTTTACTTGGAGATACATAATGCGTAATTCCTACCATTCTTTCATTTCTGCTATGTATCTGTTCTCTTTTCTCTTCACTTACATGTTGAAGCTCACATTGAATCCAACCTGACTCTAGACATGCTTCCATACCGCCTTTAGATTCCATTTTCTGAAACAGCTTCCAAGCTTTTTCTGCAAGCTCATGCGTGTAGGATTCGATGTACCATGAGCCTCCTGCCGGGTCTATGACTCTGCCTAATTGTGATTCTTCTCGAAGCATTAGCTGCGTATTTCGTGCGAGTCGATTGGATAATTCTGTTGACTGCTTTGATATAGCATCATATGGATAAACATGGAGGCTATTTGCTCCGCCAATAATTCCAGCAAATGCTTGCAGTGTTCCTCGTAAAATATTCGTATGTAAGTCTTGAGATGAAAGCGTATGGATGGATGTATTTACATGGATGAAAGGAAGCGGTACGTCTATAGTCTGTGAAAATGCTCGAACGGCCTGAAGCCACAGTAAGCGAAATGCACGTAGTTTTGAAACTTCCATAAAAAGCTGTGAGCTTGTTGAGAATGAAAATGCCAGATGAGGTAATACATGATGTAAAGGAATATTGCGTCTTAAACATTCATCCATATATTGTACGGCTGTTGAAAGTGCATATGCTAACTCTTGAACAGCTGTTGCCCCGCTCATGTGATACGGTTTTGTATCAATAAGTACCGTCTTTAGCGAACTTTTCTTTTCTTGTACAAAAGCAATTGCGTTTGCCATGTCATGATACAAATCAGTGATTGGAATTGGTGAATGAGCGTGTTCAGCTAATGAGCCGAGCGGATCCATTCCAACCACTCCAGCTACTTGTGATAATGTGATCCCTTCCTGTTGACAGTACGTATCAATGGATTCAATCAACGGCAGTGCCGTATATCCAGAAGGAATAAAAAGAGGTACTTCAGGTAACTGAATGTCTTTAAAAAGCGCACATAGATCTGCATAGTTAGAGAGCAAAACGCCGCTTTTTAATTCAGTAAAAGGAACTGTTAACGGATTCTTTCCTTTAATTGATATAGGATTTAACTCAATAGCCAATGACGTTTGTCCGTTATCTAATGCTTCCTTTATCATTTGATTCGCTTTCTTTGGAACGGCTACATTTATTCGTTGTGCAATATTCCATTCATTTGATACGAAATGTGAGTCTATTCCTCTTACGAATAAGTAAAGCTCTTCGTCTTTTAAATGTGGTAAATCTTGCACGTCATTTTTTCGGTAAAGCGTTTTCAAAAAAATGTTCTCAAACGTTTCTTTTTCATATAGATGAGGGTCATCTTTTAGCGCTTTTTTTACTTCTTGTATCCATTCTTGCTGAGGAGTATAGGCAAATTCATGAAAGGATGGTTTATTCATCGTCATTTCCCCTTTATACTTTGATACCAAAGCCTTTTTCTGCTGACACACTCTCTTTTATTTTATTACATTCTATAAACGAAATATATATACCTTCTCAAAATACCGTATGCCAAATCGGCATGACGAGCAAAACCTTTTCGAATTAAATATTAAACAAATAAAAGAGTTTGGGACATAACAAAATGATTGGTTCTAAAAGACGAACACTAGCTGTTCCCATCTCTTTGATTTGTCTCAACACGTTCGTTCCATTGCGCTACGGTCACTCGCTTTCCGCGGGGAGGAACCTGAGCTTCCTCGCTGCGCTGCGGGATCTCCGTTTTCCCTCTCTTTCCCGCAGGAGTCGAGTGTCCTACGCTCCATTCCACCCTGTTTCCAACATTGTTTTCACAATCAATAAAAAAACCTGAACGATTAAAAGTGATGAACTCTCAATCGTTCAGGTATAGTAGAGGCTGACCTACTTATGTCTCAGTCTCTTTCACTTTTAGTAAATAGATGTATGTTCCTTGGACATCGATTCTAAAATTTCTTTAATGCGTTTTAAGAATCGACCACATACGAGTCCATCAAGCACACGGTGGTCAAGAGATAAGCATAGATTGACCATATCTCGAATGGCAATCATATTATTAATAACAACCGGACGCTTAACAATAGATTCCACCTGTAAAATTGCTGCTTGTGGATAATTAATGATTCCCATCGATTGAACGGAACCAAATGATCCCGTGTTATTAACAGTAAACGTTCCACCCTGCATGTCTGCCGCTTTTAATGAACCTGCTCGTACTTTTTGCGCTAATTCATTAATTTCGCGTGCAATTCCTTTAATTGTTTTTTCATCGGCATTTTTTATGACAGGTACAAACAATGCATCGTCTGTTGCAACAGCAATAGAAATATTAATGTCTTTCTTTTGAATAATTTCATCGCCTGCCCACATTGAATTGATTTCTGGGAATTCTGTTAAGGCTTGTGCAATCGCTTTGACAAAGAAAGCAAAGTACGTTAAGTTAAATCCTTCTTTTTGTTTAAATTCCGTTTTAATAGAATCACGATATGCTACGAGGCTTGTTACATCCACTTCAACCATTGTCCATGCATGAGGAATTTCGTGCTTGCTTCGTAACATGTTGCTGGCAATCGCTTTACGTACACCAGATACAGGAATGGCTTTATCACCAGAAGCCGTTGGAATAGGTTCCGACTTTTTCATATCTGCTTTTGGTGAAGGCGGTGCTGTTTTTGGCGCCTCCTGATGAACAGCTGAATCCCTTTGCGGACCTTTTTCAATTGCAGCCAGTACGTCTTTTCTTGTAATTCGACCACCTCCACCTGACCCTGTAAGTGTTTCAAGGTTAATTCCATGTTCTTGGGATAAACGCAGAACGGCTGGTGAATAGCGCTTTTTATTAGAGTGGTCAGCTGTATCTGGTAAAGAAACTTTTTCATTCGTTTCTTTTGGCGCATTTTGAGCTGTATCTGCTGAAGAAGCTCCTTCTACTTCAATCAAACACAGCGTTTCTCCAACTGGCAGCGTCTCGTCTTCAGCTGCAATAATTTCTTTAATCACACCCGTAAATGAAGATGGCACTTCTGCATTCACTTTATCGGTCATCACTTCTGCTAATGGATCATATTTATTAACCTGGTCCCCCACAGCTACTAGCCATTTGCTAATCGTGCCTTCCGTTACGCTTTCTCCAAGCTGAGGCATTTTGATTTTTTCAATTGCCACTGGAAACAACTCCTTTAAAATTCAGCTAATTCTCTCATTGCTTTTTCTACTTTATCTGGATTTACCATAAAATACTTCTCCATCGTTGGAGCATATGGCATAGCTGGAATATCTGGCCCAGCCAAACGTTGAATCGGTGCATCCAAATCAAATAAACAATGTTCTGCAATAATAGCCGCTACTTCACTCATGATGCTTCCTTCTTTGTTATCTTCTGTTACAAGAAGCACCTTACCTGTTTTAGATGCAGCTTCAATAATCGCTTCTTTATCTAATGGATAAACTGTTCGTAAATCTAATACATGAGCTGAAATTCCATCAGCCGCAAGTTTTTCAGCTGCTTGGAGTGCAAAATGGACGCAAAGACCATATGTAATAACAGTAATATCATCACCTTCGCGCTTCACATCTGCTTTTCCGATTGGAAGTACATAATCATCTTCTGGCACTTCACCTTTAATTAAGCGATACGCGCGCTTATGTTCAAAGAATAGCACCGGGTCATCATCGCGGATGGCTGCTTTTAATAACCCCTTCACATCATAAGGCGTAGATGGCATCACGATTTTTAAACCTGGCTGATTGGCAAACAACGCTTCAACTGATTGCGAATGATAAAGAGCACCGTGCACGCCTCCACCGTAAGGCGCACGAATTGTAATTGGACAGTTCCAATCATTGTTCGAGCGATAGCGAATTTTTGCAGCCTCTGAAACGATTTGGTTCACAGCAGGCATGATAAAATCAGCAAACTGCATTTCAGCAATTGGGCGCATTCCGTACATTGCTGCTCCAATTCCAACTCCAGCAATCGCTGATTCTGCCAGCGGTGTATCAATTACGCGCTCTTCGCCAAACTGCTCATATAAGCCGTTCGTTGCCTTGAATACGCCGCCTTTTCTTCCCACATCTTCTCCTAATACAAATACACGTGGGTCTCTCTCCATTTCTTCACGCATAGCCATTGTTACGGCATCGATATATGACATTACTGGCATTTTAGTTTCCTCCTCACTCACCGTATACGTATTTTAAAGCTGATTCTGGGTCTGCATATGCAGCATTTTCTGCATAGTCTGTTGCTTCATTCACAATTTTCATGATTTCTTCAAGCATTTCAGCTTCTTTCGCATCTGTTAGAGTCCCAGTTTCTTTTAAATACGCACCAAAGCGAATAATTGGATCATTTTTCTTCGCTTCTGAAATTTCGTCTGCTTCGCGATAAGCGCGATCATCATCATCACTTGAGTGAGCAGTCAAGCGGCTAGAAACCGTTTCAATAAGCGTTGGTCCTTCACCTTTTACTGCTCTTTCTCTTGCTTCTTTTACAACTTTATACACTTCTAAAGGATCATTTCCGTCTACTGTGTATCCAGGCATACCATAGCCAATTGCACGGTCTGATACCTTTTCACAACCAAGTTGCTTTTCTACCGGCACCGAAATGGCATACTTATTGTTTTCACACATGAAAATAACCGGTAATTTGTGAACGCCTGCAAAATTAGCACCTTCGTGAAAATCACCTTGGTTTGATGAACCTTCACCGAACGTTACAAATGTCACCAACTCTTTTTTCTCCATTTTCCCGGCCAAAGCAATTCCAACGGCATGAGGAACCTGCGTTGTCACCGGAGAAGACCCCGTTACAATGCGCTTCTCTTTATAGCCGAAGTGACCAGGCATTTGACGACCACCTGAGTTTGGATCTTCCGCTTTTGCAAATCCTGATAGCATTAAATCACGAGCCGTCATTCCAAATGCAAGGACTACTCCCATGTCTCGGTAATACGGCAACGCGTAGTCTTTCTCACGGTTTAACGCAAATGCTGCACCGACCTGCGCTGCCTCTTGTCCTTGACACGAAATAACAAAAGGTACCTTCCCAGCACGATTTAATAACCACATACGCTCGTCAATTTTACGAGCCAGAAGCATTGTACGATACATTTCAACTACTTGTTCATTTGTTAAGCCTAGTGCTTCATGACGATTTTCTGTCATCAGTTAAAACCTCCTTAATAATTAAAAATGAATGGCTTTTCCATCAACAGCAAGGGCTGCTTCACCGATTGCTTCGGATAAGCTTGGGTGTGGATGAATAGTATGAGCAACTTCCCATGGCGTCGCATCTAACACTTTTGCAAGACCTGCTTCTGAAATCATGTCTGTTACGTGAGGACCAATCATGTGAACTCCTAGTAGGTCATTTGTTTCATCGTCTTTAATAATTTTTACAAATCCTTCTGCTTCACCATATACAAGTGCTTTACCGATTGCTTTAAACGGCATTTTGCCAACTTTCACAGCACGACCTTTTTCTTTTGCTTCTTGTTCTGTTAAACCCACGCTTGCCACTTCTGGGCTACTATATACGCACTTTGAAATATTTTCATATTGAATTGGGAGCGGCTTTTTATCTCCTATATGTTCGACTGCTACAATTCCTTCACGAGAAGCCACGTGAGCCAGCTGAAGACCACCAATGACGTCACCAATTGCATAGATATGCGACTCTTTTGTTTGATAAAATTCATTTGTTTTAATAAAACCACTCTCAACAACAATGTCTGTGTTTTCTAATCCAATGCCTTCAACGTTGGCTTGTCTTCCAACAGATACAAGCATCTTTTCAGCTTCGTATGTACTTGTTTCACCATTCACTTCAGCTTTCACTTTGACACTTTTATCTACTTCAACGGTATCCGCTAACACTTTAGCAGAAGTAACTACCTTAATTCCTTTTCGCTGTAGCTGTTTTTTCATTTCAGTTGATATATCGTGATCTTCGGTTGGTAGAATACGATCACTGTATTCAATAATCGTTACCTCAACTCCAAAGTCAGCAAGCATTGAAGCCCATTCAACACCGATTACACCGCCACCAACAATCATAATAGATTGAGGAAGATTTTTCATTTGTAATGCTTCATCCGATGTAATGATAAACTCACCGTCAATCGTTAGCCCTGGTAATGTTCTTGGGCGCGAGCCTGTTGAAATGATTACGTTATTTGGTATAAGCATTTCATTTTCTTCACCGCTCTTTAGCTCAACTGAAATGGTTCCTGGCATCGGTGAAAAGATGGATGGCCCTAATATACGGCCAAAGCCTTCATACACATCAATTTTGCCTTTTTTCATCAGTCCTTTGACGCCGTTATACAGCTGTGTAACAACCAAATCTTTTCGCTCTTGTACACGCTCATAATCGAGTTTTACATCAGATGCTAAAACGCCAAAAGAGTCTGCTTTTTTTGCTGTTTGATACACTTCTGCACTTCGTAATAAAGCTTTGCTTGGGATACAACCTGCATGAAGGCATGTACCTCCCAGCTTTTCTTTTTCTACAATTGCAACACTTAAGCCAAGCTGGGAAGCACGAATTGCCGCTACGTAGCCGCCGGTGCCTCCTCCTAGAACTACTACATCATATTCCCTTGCCATATATTGTCACACCTTTCCTTTTAAAGTGTAGAAGAGTGAATATGCTCACCAGGATATTGCTTCGCTTTCTCTTCTTGTTTTAAGACGCGCAGTGCTCCTTCAGCCAGTGCTTGAAGTTCGTTTTCTCCTGGAAACACCGTAACATCTGCAATCCACTTTACGCGTTCAATAATTAAACTCACGAACATTTTTGAATAAGCAATTCCACCTGTTAAAATAATTGCATCGACTTTCCCCGCTAGCACAGCACTTGCTGCACCAATCTCCTTTGCAATCTGGTAAGCCATCGCTTCATACACTAATTTTGCTTTTTTATTTCCATGTTCAATAAGCTTTTCAACTTTTTGAACATCAGACGTCCCTAAATACCCAACTAATCCACCTTTACCAACAAGCATCTTCATAATATCTTCGCGATAATACTCACCCGAAAAGCATAAGCGGACAAGTTCTCCTACCGGAACGCTTCCCGCTCTCTCTGGACTAAAAGGACCGTCACCGTGTAAACCGTTATTCACGTCAATAACTCTTCCATAGTTATGAACACCAACAGTAATACCGCCACCCATATGCGTCACAATTAAATTCAACTCTTCGTACTTTTTATCGAGCTGAGCTGCAACTTTACGGGCTACAGCTTTTTGATTTAATGCATGAAAAATACTTTTACGCGCCATATGCGGGCTGCCTGACACCCTTGCCACATCTAATAGTTCATCAACAACCACAGGGTCGACAATAAATGATGAAATATTCAAGCCAGAACCAATTTCATACGCTAAGATTCCACCAAGGTTTGATGCATGATGACCTGCATATCCTTCTTTTAAATCTTTAAGCATTAACTCATTCACTTCATACGTACCACCTTCAATCGGACGCAATAATCCCCCACGTCCGCAGACGGCATTAAGCTTTGATAAATTAATCCCTTCTTCATCAAGCGCTTCTAAAATGGATTTTTTTCGAAATTCATATTGATTATAAATGGTTTCAAATACACTCAGTTCTTTTGCTTCATAGCGAATCGTGCGATCAAAAATCATTTGGTCATTGTGGAATACACCGATTTTCGTTGATGTCGATCCTGGATTAATGGTGAGTATTCGATAATCTTGCATAATTAACACAGAGCCTCCTAGCTGTATAAAGTTTAACTTCCATCAGTGAAAATTTTCTTCATCTCCACTGGTGATTAGTTAAACTTATCGGACCTTTACAGACAGCTGATTTCCCACTTCTTTTCTTTCTGGCCTCATCATCTTAAAAGGAAGGATTACTGTCCGTTAAGAGTGGAATAAAATATTGTTGCTTAAATGAAGCTAGGGAGCATATTCCTACAAGTCCCTAGCTGTTGGCTGTTAGCGAGAGCGTCTACTTAAAAGGTGATGTCCGTTTTGTAAAAATTGACTACGAGAGCGTCTTAGCTTCTCAATACGCTCTTCTGCTAGGCGATCTGCTGCTACATATGTTGGAATTCCGTCTCGCTTTGAAATTTCAATTACTTTTTCAATATTATCATAAATCGTTTCAACCTTTTTCAATGCGCGTTCGCGGTTATAACCAATTAATTCGTCCGCTACGTTAATTACTCCTCCAGCATTGATTACATAATCCGGAGCATAAATGATTCCCATCTCATGAATCATATCGCCATGACGCGCTTCTTTTAGCTGATTGTTTGCTGCTCCAGCAATTACCTTTGCTTTTAATTGTGGAATTGTTTCATCGTTAATTGTTGCGCCTAGCGCACAAGGTGCATAGATATCACATTCTACTCCATAAATATCCTGTGGGTCTACTGCTTTTGCACCGAATTCTTCAACTGCACGATGTACAGATTCTTTGTTGATGTCTGTCACAATGAGCTGTGCGCCTTCTTCATGAAGATGACGGCACAGGTTATATGCAACGTTTCCGATTCCCTGAACTGCGATTATTTTCCCTTCTAAAATATCCGTACCAAAAGCTTCTTTTGCTGCTGCTTTAATCCCGCGATAAACTCCATAAGCCGTAACTGGTGAAGGGTTTCCTGATGAACCAAATGCAGGTGAAACTCCTGTTACGTAATCAGTTTCTTGGTATACAAGGTCCATATCTTCAACTGTTGTCCCTACATCTTCAGCCGTAATATAGCGTCCGTTTAGCCCTTGAATATAGCGTCCAAATGCACGGAACATTTCTTCGTTTTTATCCTTCTTAGGATCACCGATAATAACTGTTTTACCGCCTCCCAAGTTAAGCCCTGCTGCTGCGTTCTTGTACGTCATGCCTTTTGCAAGACGCAGCGCATCTTCAATCGCTGCTTCCTCAGACTCATACGTCCACATTCTCGTTCCACCTAAAGCCGGCCCAATTGTTGTATCATGAATTGCAATAATTGCTTTTAACCCCGATTGCTCATCTTGGCAAAAAACTAATTGTTCGTAATCATACTGTTCCATATAGCTAAAAATTTTCATTGTTGTTTCCTCCTATCAATTATGTGTCGCTACGTTGATTGCTAACGCTAACGAATAAAGTTTACTTTCAGCAGAATCTACTCTTGACGTAAGTACGATTGGCGCTTTCGCTCCGGCAATAACAGCTCCAACCTTTGCTTGTGCAAAATAAATAAGTGATTTATATAAAATGTTTCCTGATTCAATCGTAGGTACTACTAAAATATCAGCTGCTCCAGCAACTTCACTTTGGATTCCTTTTTGCTCAGCAGCTACGTGACTGATGGCATTATCCAAAGCAAGAGGTCCATCGACAACACAGCCTTTTATTTGACCACGCTTGTTCATCTGTGTTAATAATGCAGCATCTGTGGTAGCTTCCATTGCTGGATTGACCACTTCAACAGCTGCGATTGGCGCTACTTTTGGTGTTGTTATCCCCATTGCTTTTGCAACACCAACCGCATTTTCAATAATTTGAACTTTCTCTTGAATACTTGGTGCAATATTCATTGCTGCATCAGTGACAATAATAGGTCTGTCATACCCCGGAACTTCAAAAGCAGCTACGTGTGATAGGACGTTTCCAGTTCGCAAACCGTTCTCTTTATGTAAAACAGCTTTAAGAATGGTTGAAGTTGAGAGGTGACCTTTCATAACAATATGCGCTTTATTCATTGCTACGGCATGCACTGCTTCTTGCGCAGATTGTTGAGGTGAATTAGTATGCACAATCGTAACTTCGCCCGTTTCCAAGCGTTTTTCAGTCTCTCGCTCTAAAATTGATTTAATTTTAGCTTCGTTTCCATATAAAACAAAACGAGCTAGTTGGTGCTCACATGCCTGGTTAACCGCTTCGAGAGTTTCTGCATCCTCAGCAGCAGCAACGGCAACTGTAACCTGTTTATTTGTTACACTTTTACGCATTAACTGTTTAAGTATCATGAAATGCTCGACCTTTCATGTTAGAGTTTGGTAAGAAAGAAGCTAGTAGCTTCACCACTTTTTATATTTGCAAGAACCATGCCAAATGTTGAGAACATTGAAGAATTCCTCGTTTTCTAACAAGTTCCCTTGATTAAGGCTGAAAACAATACGCTTTATTATTTTTTAGGATATACAATCGATTAATGAGCTCATTAAATCACGTGCAACATTTTGCATGTTGTGCATATTATTGCATGCCTATATTTGCAATTCCGTATTTTTCAAGCTTGTAGTAAAGAGCGCGAATTGATATATTTAGACGTTTTGCAGTTTTGGTTTTATTATAATCATGTTCTTTTAAAACGTGCAGTATAACATCTTTTTCATAGGCTGTTTTCGTATAGATTGTTGCTAAGAGAGGCATCCTATATAATAGAATAAAAGGTTGAATAGGGGTGTTACTAATGGCAATGGCTTGGCACGATATTTACAAAGACTTTTATACTCTTTCAAAGAATGAACAACTGGAAATGTTTAAAGCAATTAAGCAAGATTTATTTCCAGAACCAAAGAATGACATTTCTAAAATGGTTGGCGAAGTTCGTGAAACACGCTTTTCAAATGGATTAGCGTGTAT
>NZ_LWBK01000039.1:0-28649 GCF_001614195.1 Bacillus sp. VT 712
GTGACTGCTAGAATAAAGTGTACAGTTTTTGCTTGATAAGATGAAACGCTTATTTACCCAAATATACCAGCAAAAAATATCAACCTATCACTGTAAAATGATCATAGTTCATACTTGCAGTGGAGGTTAGCGAAGGTGGATAAGTGGGAAATGTACATGGAGATAAAGCAATTATTAAAGCAAGGATTTAGTCAGACAAAGATAGCTGAAAAGTTAGGGGTTTCTCGAACAACTGTTTACAGGCACTTAAAGAGATCTCCTTCGGAGATGGCGGAATGGGTTGATTCTCTTCAGTATAAAAAGAAAAAATTAGATCCATATAAAGAACTGATTTTATCTTGGTTGAGAATGCATCCGGATATGTCAGCAGCACAAGTTTATGATTGGCTTTTAGAGAAATATAAAGATCTAACTGTTGGAGAAAGTACAGTAAGAACATATGTAAAAGCATTAAGAGAAGAATACAAAATAAATAAGGAAACATCTCCTCGAATGTATGAGGCAATTCCTGATCCCCCAATGGGAGAACAAATGCAAGTAGATTTTGGTCATACGAGACAAAAAACTGTTGATAATAAGGAAGCCAAACTCAACTTTATAGCTTTTGTCTTATCACATTCTAGACAAAAGTATAAAGAGTGGTTGGATAGACCATTTACAACACGGGATGTTATACAAGCCCATGAGAACGCGTTTAAATGGTATGGAGGAATGACCAATGAGATCGTTTATGACCAAGATAGTTTAATTGTTGTTAGCGAAAATGGTGGAGATCTAATTTTAACTAAAGAATTTCAGCAGTATAGAGAATCCAGAGGAATAAACCTTCGGGTTTGTAGAAAAGCTGACCCTGAGAGTAAGGGAAGAATAGAAAATGTAGTTGGATTTATCAAACAAAACTATGCCAAACATAGAGTGTTTCATAACATCGACTCTTGGAATGAGCAAGGATGGGAATGGCTGAACAGAACGGGTAACTATAAAATACACAATACAACAAAAAAGAGACCATTCGAAGTGTTCCTCCTGGAAAAGCAACACTTAAAACCAGTCTCCCAAAATATAGATATTCAAAATAACTATGAGATAAGTATAGCAAGATGTGTTCATAAGGACAATACTATTCGTTACCAATCTAATCGGTACTCTCTTCCACTTGGAACTTATAACAAATATGAAAAAGTATGTATCAAGGAAACGGAGACTAAAGAATTAGTTATTTATATACCTGATACTGGCGAAATTATTGCAAAACATTCAATTCCCGAAGGGAAAGGGATGTTAATAAAAGATAAAAAACATAGTAGGGATCGTACAAAAGGTGTTGGAGCATTCATTAATACAGTGGCTGAGAGATTTGAAGATAAAGAACTAGCCTTTAAATATTTAGAGAAGGTTAGGGAAAAAAATCCTCGTTACATTAAAGACCAGTTGCAAATCATCTTGCGCGAAACAAAAGGTATCGATAACGAAGTACGGACTAAAGCGTTAGCAGAGTGTTTAAAAAGGAAATTATACAGTGCAACTGATTTTGGCGATATCATTGCATATGTGAAACGTCAGCGCCAGGTACATGAAACAGTTATTGATAAAAAGAAAGAAGTTAAGACTTTGAACAGGCTATCAGAATGGGTTTTAGAAACAGAAGCATACAAAAGAAAAGTAGATACTTACACGGTTTTAATGGAGGTTGAATAGCGATGAGCCAAATCCAACAATTACAAGACATAATGAAAGGGTTAAGACTCGTTGAAACTGCCAAGCATCTCCCCCATTTGATCAGAGAAGCTGAGCAAAAAGACCTTTCATTTACTCAATTCCTGTTAGATGTCACTTCTTATGAGCAAACTCGAAGAGAAGAAAAGCAACTAAACAACCGATTAAAGTGGGCAACTTTTCCTTTCAGCAAAACACTTGAGGAGTTTAATTTAAAAGAACAAAAGTCTTTAAGCAACAAACAACTAAATAGATTAAAAGATTTAACTTGGATAGAACAGCTGTACAATTTGATTTTATTAGGGCCACCAGGTGTAGGTAAAACTCACCTGGCCGTAGGCCTAGGAATAGAGGCTATTAACCAAGGGTATAAAGCGATATTCACATCAATGGGAGATTTAATTCATAACCTGAAAACAGAAGAAATCACACGAAAGTCAAAAGCAAGAATGAAAAGAATTAGAGAGGCTGATTTAGTCATAATAGATGACTTAATGTTTATGGCAATGGATCAACAAGAAGCTAATATGTTCTTTCATTTAATTAATGACTTGTATAATCAGTCTTCCATTATCTTGACCTCTAATAAGGCACCAAAAGAATGGGGAGAATTATTGGGTGATCAAGCTATAACAACAGCAATTCTAGATAGGATTCTTCACCGAGTAGAAATCATTCATTTAAATGAAGATAGTTATCGTATGAAGCATCGTTCTACCATATTTGGGGAACAAAGTGTTTCAAAATAACGAGCAAAAATTGTTTCATTCTACTTGACGGTCACAAATGCTTGGAAATCCCTTTGCGATGCCTACCTTTAAGCTTTCCTTATCGTAATAGCGGCTGCCGTTTAGAGCGAGCGCAATTAAAAAGACCTTGCTGTGATTTCCGATAAAATCAAGTACTGTTAAGAATGATTTGCTGGCGTGCTTGCGCAAACCGCGCCCCAGCTGCTGGATGAATACAATTGGTGAATTCGTTGGACGAAGCATTAATACAGAATTCACCGACGGAATGTCCACACCTTCATTGAAAATATCCACTGAAAAAATGACTTCTAATTCATCTCTATCATCTTCTAATCGCTTAATACACTCTTGACGCTGGGGAATGGAATGGCCGCCATGTAACACTTCACTTTTGTAGCCGCGCTTATTAAACTCTTCTGCCATATACTCAGCGTGTTCAATGCTAGCGCAAAAGCCAAGCGTTTTACGCGTTAAGCCATCGTGACCATAAAACTCCATCTTTTCAATAATAAAGTCGACGCGCTCATTTACTTTTAACCGTTTGGTTACCTCAGCTATATCATCAATGTCAATACCGCTTAAATCAACATCTTCAATATCAGTAATACCAAAGTAGTGAAACGGTACGACTAACTGATCTTCTAGCGCTTCGTGAAGACGAACTTCAATGCCTACGTTGTTATCAAACAAATCAAATACATTCATGCTGTCGCTTCGCTCCGGTGTTGCCGTCATGCCTAGGGTAAATGCTGGCGTGAAATATTCCATCACTCGCTGATAAGAAGGACTTGTCGCATGGTGAGCTTCATCATAAATAATATAGTCAAACGAATCTCGCTCGAACTCACTATAGTACTTTGTTAACATTTGAATCGTCGCAAACAAGTAGTCTGCTTCTTGATCTTTTGAACTTCCCGTCAACAAGCCAAACGTCACTCCCTCGTTCACAAACAGTGTTTCAAACGTTTCTTTTGCTTTTTGAAGGATCTCTTCTCGGTGCACAATAAATAAAAGGCGCTTTGGTTTCACTTTTTGCACGTCAAATGCCGACATATATGTCTTACCTGTACCCGTTGCCGCAATAACTAGAGCTTTCGTTTCACCAAAACTGCGCAGGCGTTCTAGATTTTCCATTGCGCGCTGCTGCATCTTATTTGGCTTGATGTACTCACCCTTTTCAAAAATCATTTGAGGTTTGTAAGCTGATTCCTTTAACGCAGCCAAAAACTTCCCGTACTCCTCTAGAAATTCGCTTGTTGCGTCGTTACTAATATCCCACAAGTGCTCGTATTCCTTTAGAACATCCTGAATGAAAGGCATCTCGCTCTTTGACACAACCTCTACATTCCACTCAATATTACTTTTCAACGCGCTTTGCGTCATATTCGCAGAACCAATAATTACTTTATAGTCGTTCTCATATTCAAAGATATAAACCTTCGTATGAAAACCTTTTTCTTCTACCGCGCTGAATACCTTAAGATCAATATTATCAAAGCTTTTAATCTTCTCTAACGCCTTCACTTCCGTAAAATTCAGATACGTCGATGTAATAATACGCCCTTCCACACCGCGACTAGCCGCTTCCTTCAAAGGGTCTAAAAGCAGCTGAAGCCCGCTAAAATTAATAAAGGCCACGCTAAAATAAAAGCTCTTGCACTCCTTCAAAGAAGTCACAAGCTCATGTAGAAGATTCGTGTTTTTCGAGTTTACTAGTAATCGATTTCCCATATAATCTACCACTCCACCTTTTTCCATTAAACTGTTACTTTTAGTTTAGGTGTTTAGACGGGGTGGATCAAGGGGTTTTTGGTAAATAAACAAGAGTTAAAGTAAGGCTTTAGAAGCCCTACTTAACTCTTTTGATTTGTGATACGGTTCACCGTAACGTTGGATAGGGTAAACTAATATTGCTAAAGGGTAAAAGTCAAATAGACCTCTACCCTTCCATTCTCATATATCCAATAATAACTATGAAAGTATTGAGGCCTTTACTCTCTTAAAAAAATAACTAATTTAATCTTTCACCTTCCCTAGTAGGTGACCATTTTAGCCAATTTTCTCCGCACATTTAATATTACTGAGTGTTACCAATCCAAAAGATGTCACATATTTCGTATGAGCTGGAGTAATTTTTTAAAATCTCGAATGATTTGTTTCTGATCGTCTAAATCATATGTACATTCTATCATTAGGTATCTCGCTTCGGCCTTATTATCTTGTAACCTCTCAATTCGAAACTTGTGCTTCTTAATTTGCTTTTCAATTTCATTTTGCTCTGGATCTTCAATATCTAACGATTCATTCCTTTGATACAGAACAGTTAATTTTTGTTCTACATTGTATATCTCTTTATCTAATTCAATGTTTTCTACTTCTAGACTAGAGTACTTACCTTTTATTCTACGTAGTACTTCTCTCTCATCTTCATATAATTGATTAATTTTAGAGTATACATAACGCTTTACATCTCTATTGTCCAACCCAGACTCCATTATAGTAATAAATACCTCCCACACCTTAGCTATTTATTACCATTAAATGGAGCCTGTCCCCTTTTAGAACAGATTACATCTATTAAATCGTATATAAGCGCTGAGTTGATATATATTTATGTCCACATTAAAGTGAAATACTGTCTAGATCGCATCTGGAAATATAGGAAAATCAATGCCGAATTTATTAATATATTTAACTTTGACCTTCTGGGTTTTTTTCGAGAAATTCCCTCTCGATAAGTATTCATTCAATAATTTAGAAGAATATATAAAGAAGAAGTTACCATATAAAGCTGACATTTTTATTTTATAATCTTCATCATTGCTAGGTACAAATTTTAATATTTCCTTGACGATTACTTCCAGATTCATATCGGGTACAAAATTTCTTATCTCATTTTTGATACTTTTATACCCATATTGAGGTTTATAATTTACTTCATTTCTTATTGAAGAAGGAAAATTGACATTATATTGATCAGAAATTTGCTTAATGATTTTTAAAAAAGCATATTCATCATCTTTTGTTTTATTTTTTAACAACTCTTCCAAGAAGGTTTCCAGTGTTGACCATGTCTGTTCATGTGTTCCACTATCTGTCTTTTTTAATACTAGACATAAATCGGTTGAATCATCATATTCTTTAATATGAAATACATAATTACCCTTTGGTACTTTTATTAATTCTCCATAAAGTGCTGTAAGAATGTCCGATATAACCTTACAATCTTCAGAGTTTAAAAAAGTATTACCTCTATGAGCCATCCTTAGTAAGGTATTTATAGTGAAGAAACTAAAATAATATTGTGTCACAACTCCCCAACAAGAAGATAAGGCATCTTTTGATTTTAAAATATTAACATATTGTACAAGGGCTCTAGTATAAAAGTAATCTATTTCCCCTAGTAAAGCTTTTAATAAGTCATCTCTATTGAACGTTATTTCATATTTTTTATCTTCAATAGATTTTAGCCCCTTTATTTTGTTTTTCAACGCATACTTAAGATTGTTAAATTCCAGTTTGTCCAATTCAACCTTATAATTTAATAAGGGAAAAATATAGTTATCCCTTACCAAATTATACCTATCCCCAAATACCAACATTAGAACATATCCTCACTTAGACTTTCCCTATATTTGTTCAATTCATAACGCATATCACTAATAACTCTGTTCAAAGTAGCCTTATTTGAACCAGTATAATTATCGTATTCTAAAACAGCTAAAGGCTCCAGTATCTCTCTGAGAGATTCAACTTTAACATCACCTTTTTCCTGTAAGCTACGATTTAATACTTCATTAAAGATCTCAAAAACTGCTTTGAAAATTATAGCTTTTGTTAATTTAGCTCCTTCCGCTTTACTGACTTTAAAAACATATTCTATTGCTGCTAAATAGTTCTTTACTCCTTTAAAGACAATATGAATATCTCTCTGTTCGGATAGTGGGCCAGCCTTAAAAATTACCTCTGTAGCATCATTAAAAGCAGTCCTTGATATTTTACCTGCTGCACTTTTTGAAGCTGATAGTAAGCCAGTCATAGGAGATGGTTGCTCATTTAACATGTCAAAAAGCTCCCTTTGCATTTCTTCAATCTTTGTTTCTCTTCCCGCAAGTTGTTTTATATCTAATAGTAAGGCAGAGGGAACTCCTTTTTGTGTTGTATTAATGTCAATAAACAGACTTACCTCTTCAGAAGATTTTAGATTGTTAAATATAATTACAGGTATTTTATAATCATTTTTAGACTCGAACAAACCAAATAGGCGATGTTGCCCATCAATCACCAAGAAACTGTCTTTCACTCTAGGAAAAATTAGTTCAGATGCATCATCATCAAATGTTATCTTTACATTACTCTGAGCACTCAAAATAATTGATGAGGGTATAACTCCTTTCCTCTCATCAAGATATTTTGCAATATCTTTTGCTCTACTTTTGTTTAATAATCTTTGGAAACCCTTATCTCCATCTTCATTTCTTCTAGAAATGAAGCAAACTTCCTTCAAATCCTTACTACTCATAACCGTAGTATAAAAGGATTGATTATTCTGCTTACATTTTATAGCTGAAACAGCAATATTTTTAGCCATAGTAACCTCCATAAAAAAGAACTCCTTTATATATAATAGTCAATTACTTAGTTCCTTAGAATAATTTTAGAGCAAATGATTTCATTTCATGTTTTAGTCTCTTAACTCAACATCCTGTGCTGCTTCATACACATCATTCAAGAACGTATGTAACACTGTCTCTTGAAAATCTTTATCTGTAAACAAACGTCTAAACAATTGCTCATTTGAATTTTTCGTCGTCATGAAACTTTTAAGTGCCTGGGGTGACTTTGATCTAACAAAGTTTTCACGTGAACTATTTTTAGCTTGATGTATAGTGATTTCATCTCCAAGCATTTCTTCCTTTGCTTGCTCAAAGAATACACGATCAGTTGATTTAAAGTCTGTTCCAAAGCGCTCGTTGACAAGGTCGAGTATAATACTAAGTCGATCCTTTTCCTCTTCTTTCATTCCAACTGTACCACTATCTGTTAAACCAGCCAGATTTTCTGCTTCTCCATCTGAAAGATCAATTTCACCTTCAAAAGTCTTTTCTAAGCGATAGTAAGTCAACTGCACTTCATCATCAAGCTGTAAGCCACCTGTACTTGTATTTGGTAACTTCTTTGCAAGCATTTGGACATATACAAAGAGCTTATGAAGGCCTGCATCAGTAAAAGGAGCAATTTGACTAATATATGAGTACGAACGGATATATTTACTCAATGCACTTTTACATTCAGCTTGTTCTGTTTCTGGAATACTGTTATATCGATCAACAGCACGATCTACAATTCGATGTAATTCTGCCAATTCACCTTTTCGTTGCCGCTGCTGAGGACGGAAAAATACCTCTGCATATTCATCTACTTCAGATTGAGTAAAAACCTGATAACCATATACACGATTTTTTAAGTCATATATTAAGTTCAAATCTGTTATATCAGAAAGGTTTGTTGCTTCATAATAAGGTTTAAATGATGCATATATGTCTTCAGCTTCATTAACAAAATCAAGTACAAAGGTGTCTTGTTTTGCTCTATGAGTCCGATTTAACCTAGATAATGTTTGAACTGCTTGAATTCCAGAAAGCTTTTTATCAACATACATCGTATGCAATAAAGGCTGATCAAATCCTGTCTGATACTTATCCGCAACAATTAAGAAATGATATCTTGAGGTTGCGAACTGTTTTGGCAATTCACTTTCTGCAAAGCCATTTAGTTGTACCTCTGTGACATCACCATCTGATACATCATCATACAAGGAACCTGAAAAAGCAACAACTGCACCGAAAGGATAACCCTTTTCCTTTATTGTTCGCTGTACAGCTCTATAAAACAGTAGAGCTTGTTGGCGACTACCCGTTACAATCATCGCCTTTGCTTCTCCTCCTATCTTATGACGTACTGAAGTTTTATAATGTTCAACAATGATATCTGCTTTCTGTGCAGCATTATAAGGGTGAAGTGCCATGTATCTTGTTAATGCCTTTTTAGCTTTTTTCTGATCAACTTCCGGGTCATCTTCAATTGCTTTGGATAATTTGTAATACATTTTATAGGTCATATAGTTAGCTAGTACATCTTCTATAAAGCCCTCTTCAATAGCTTGACGCATTGTGTATAAATGAAAAGGGCGAGGCAAGTCTCCTTCATAAGTTCCAAACATTTCAAGTGTTTTGGCCTTCGGAGTAGCAGTAAAAGCAAAAAAACTAATGTTAGATGGTTTACCCCGCTTAGAAACCTCCTTGATCAATTCAGCTTCACTATCTGTTGAAGTTTCGAATAGTTCGGATTCAATACCTTTCCTCTCTTCAACTGTGTAGTCACGTAGTGCTTCTCGCACCTTTTGAGCTGTTTCCCCTGATTGAGAAGAATGAGCTTCATCCATAATGACCGCAAATCGCTTACCTTCTTGTTGCTCAATCTTATCTAAAATAAAGGGAAATTTTTGTAGTGTTGTGATTATTATCTTTTTACCGGTTTGTATAGCATCAGCTAATTGTGAAGAGCTATCATCAATCTTTTGAACTACACCTAATGTTTGTTCAAACTGTGAGATTGTTCCTTGTAGTTGACGGTCAAGCACCACGCGATCCGTGATAACTATAGTTGAGTGGAAAACAGGCTCATCATCCTTATGTAATCCACTCAATCTATGAGATAACCAAGCAATTGTGTTTGACTTTCCTGAACCAGCTGAATGTTGGATTAGGTATGATTCACCAGCTCCATTTTCTTTAACATCAAGAATAAGCTTCCTTACGGCATTTAGCTGATGATACCTTGGAAATATCATCGTCTCTTTTCGTTTTCCACTCTTCTCTTCCACTTGTAAATGCATAAAACGCTGTAAAATATCGAGCAAGGAATCCGGTGTTAGTACCTCTCGCCATAAGTATGAAGTACGAAAACCGTCAATAGTAGGATTTCCTGCACCACCGTTTTTTCCTCTGTTAAAAGGTAAAAAATAAGTTGATTCTCCAGCTAAACGTGTTGTCATATAGACAAGGTCAGCATCAACTGCAAAATGAACAAGCGTACGAATTGGATGCTTTAAAAACTTAAACATCGTCTCACGTGGATCACGATCTCTCTTATACTGCCTCTTTGCATGATTCACATTTTGACCAGTTGGTTGATTTTTAAGTTCCATAGTGACAATTGGAATACCATTTAGACCCAGTACGATATCCAGCGAGTTTTGATGTTGATTGGAATAATATACTTGTCTAGAAACTGTTAAACGATTGGCTTTATATCTCTCAATAGCCTGGTCGGATAAACGATGCTCAGGTTTAAAATATGCCAACTTAATCTGAGTGCCAAATAAATCTATTCCTTTACGTAAGACTTCTAGCGTACCACGCAATTCAAGCTCTTTTGTTAAACGTGCGAAAATTTGATTAGGAGTTTCCGACTTAAAATGCTTCTCGAGGTTTTGCCATGCTATAGGTTGAGAGTCTCTTATGAACTCTATTAAACTTTCTTGATCTATGCACGTATCTCTATTGTACATATGACCTTTGACATACCCCATTCCTAACATTTCTGCTTCAATCAAAGATTCTAAAGCTTTCTCTGAACGATCAATAGCCATCCCATCTCCCCCTTGAAAGAAAGTATTATTCGGTTTAATTTTCGTTTAGCTCTGTTAGACTCGCTTGAGAGTTCATATCAATTTGACCTGTAACTGCTGCTGCAATTAGAGAAGAACGGTATTCATCTAGTTTTTGAATTTCTTGATTCAAAGAGGCAATTAATTTATCAAACATATTCCTTTTTTCACAAATATATTTATTAATCTCCAACTGCTCTTTAAGAGGTGGTAACAAAATAGGAAATTTCCCTAATAATTCTGAATCAAGGCTGTCTACAGTTGCCCCAAGTGAATTTGCATTAAATAATATATCCTTTTCTCTTCCAACTAAATAATTTGCTACAAACTCACTATCTATATTATTACTTAGTATTTCATAAACTTTTATATCCTGATTAATTGTTACTGGAACATTATTTACCGCAATTGGTACAGTTCTTTTTAAGATGCCTGACCTTACAACCATTAATATACTTTTTTTAAACACAAGTTTAGTCGCACTACTTTTTATCGCATCTTCAGTAATATAGTATTGAGTTTGATCTATATAAAATGTTTTCATATCTTTTGCTGACACCCAAGGTATTGTTCCATTTGTCCAAAAATCTACATTATCTTTTGAAGGGGTACCACCTGAATAATTGTTGGTTATAAATTTCAGTGGCTTAATTCCCCAATTTTCAGGGACATTTCCCAGCCACTTAATTCCCGAGTCCTTCATAGGAACGTTGGGGTTAAGCCCTTTTGTGACTGCTAGAGTTATAAGTGATGACCTATATTCTTTTAGTTTTTGTAGTTTTTCTTCTGCCTTGGCTTTTAGGTGAGTAATAGTTTCACTTTTGGAGTCTAAGAAATTGGCTATCTTCTTTTGTTCATTAATAGGAGGAAAAGGTATCTGTATTTGACTCATTCTTTCTTTTTGAGTAGACCATAAATCTGCTACTATTCCAGTTCCCCATCTATAGTATTCATCACAAAAGGGAATACTTTTAAATAAATAATGCATATATTTCCCATCCAATTCTACTCTTGGTGCCAAAACATGATTAATAACTGAACAGGAACCATCTAGGGGAGAAAGTCCACTTGATCCCCTTCGATCAGATCGACTATTGATAACAATATCTCCAGTTAACACCTTTTTTCGGTTATCATTATGAATTGTCTTTGCTACATTTTCCAGTTGTGGTACTACTCCAGCTTTTGTAATAGATAAAGGAATATAATCAATATCATTTACCTTTTCATTTCTAAATTCAAATAACTGACCTATTTTAAACAAGCTCCAATGGTTAGGTACCTCCCCTAACCATTGACATCGTGTATCTGACTTATATGGGTGATTTGAAAAGCTCATAAAAATAAGTCCCCCATTAAATTTTGTATTTCTTTTTCAAGAGTACTTATTTGTTTAGATAATTCGTCAGGGCTCTTTATCTTTGAATACTCATAAAAATGCCTTGTAAAAGGTATTTCATATCCGACAATTGTTTTTTCATGGTCAATCCATGCATCGTTTACAAATGGTTTTACCTCATGTTCAAAATAATGATCAATGTCTTCTTTCAATGAAACATTTTCATAGTCACGTAAATCTGAATTAGGCTCTACATTTCCTTTAGTATCAATACATGGTTCTGCATTATCATCTTCTTCACCAAATGACGAGATTAAGGCTTTTACAATCGAAGCACTCAACTTTATATCATTATCCTTTGCTTTCTTTTTCAATCGCATTAGAAAATCATCACGGCTCAGAAACACATCGCCCTCAAATGTTAAAAGAAGTTCCTTAAGTTGACTTTGTAGCTTCTTCCCATTTTCTACTTCTTTTGCCGCGACATCTCCTTTTTTCTTTGAAGTTGCCAAACTGATAAATGCCGTATGAACTTCCAATTCTCGAAGTTTCTCCTGTGTGACTGTAAACTTTAATTTTAGTGGACGCTCTACCGTTACACGTCTGTATCCAAAGTCCTCATTATCAAAAACCTTTACATATTTTCCCTCTTCAAAGTCACCATACAATTTTGTAATCTCACCTATATGTTGATCCGATAGTTCATTACGCTTTTGACCGAGTGATTTTCGCATTTTTTGAAATAAATGAGTTGCATTAATAAGTTGTACCTTGCCTTTTCTATTTCCACTCTTTTTATTAGTTACAATCCAAATGTAAGTTGAAATTCCTGTATTATAAAATAGATTATCTGGAAGAGCTATAATTGCTTCTAGTTGATCATTTTCAATAATCCATTTACGAATTTCTGATTCACCACTTCCAGCACCGCCCGTGAACAACGGAGAACCATTAAAAACTATCGCAATACGCGAACCACCATCTTCTTCCGGCTTCATTTTTGACATCATATGAAGTAAAAATAAAAGCGAACCATCTGACACACGAGGAAGACCAGCTCCGAATCGGCCTTCAAATCCTAGTGTTTCATATTCAGACTTTATAGTATCTTGAACCTTTTTCCATTCCACTCCAAAAGGTGGATTAGAAAGCATAAAATCAAACGTTTCATGAGGTAACTGATCTTCTGAAAAAGAGTTTCCTAGCTTTATTTGGTCGGGATTATCATTTTTCAATAACATGTCCGATTTACAAATAGCATATGATTCGGGATTTAATTCTTGACCAAATGTTAATAATTGTGCCTTTTCATTTAAAAGTTGAATATATTCTGATGCAACAGACAACATTCCTCCTGTTCCACACGCAGGATCATAAATAGAACGAATGACACCAGGTTTAGTCAATTCATCCGTACCATTAATAAATAGCAAGTTAACCATCAATTTTATTACTTCACGTGGGGTAAAGTGTTCCCCAGCTGTTTCATTAGACTGTTCTGAAAAACGGCGGATTAGTTCTTCAAAGATGTAGCCCATTTCTACATTCGTGACTTCATTTGGATGGAGACTAGCAGTAGAAAAATTTTGCACAAGTAAATACAGCAAATTCGCTTTAGCTAATCGACTTATCTGCTTATCAAACTCAAAATGTTCTATAATATCTCTTACACTTTGTGAAAACCCATACAAGTAATCCCGAAAGTTATCTTCTATACTACTCGGATCATCTAAAAGTGTTTTCAAAGTGAATTTTGATGTATTATAAAACGGTTGTTCAGCTGCTTGTTGAAGAAGAAACTCCCCATCTTCAACATCTATCCCCATTTCTTTTAACTCTTCAATTTGCTTTAAAACAGCAACCTTTGTAGGCTCTAACACCGCATCTATACGACGAATAACAGTTAAAGGTAAGATCACCTTACCATATTCAGATTGCTTATAATCACCACGAAGTAGATCAGCATTTGCCCAAATAAAAGCAATTTTATCTTGAAATTGAATTGTACTCATTATGATATTTCCTCCAAATTCTACAAAACATATATGCCTATTGTACTCTTATTCTCTTAATGTGAAAATGTAATACTAATAATTTACATTTTATATCACAATTAACAGTCTATAGAACAATTAAGTCACTTCAATTATCATATTACTTTCCTCTCAACTATCACTAAATGAAGTATTAAACCCTAACAAAAAAAACTTGGATGTATGTATTTTTAACTAACTACAATCACTTATTTCCAAATAAAGTATCCTGTAATCCTATTAAATCTATTAACAAAACAATAAGAACCTATAAAAAAAGACTAAACCTAGTTCAATACTATAGGTACAGCCTATTCAATATTTAATCTTGTCTAATTATATACCTGCACCATACTCTTGTAGAAGGTGAACAACACTACTAAAATCATTGTCCATTGCATTTTCAAGTACAGTTTTCCCATTTACAAATTCTGTGTTTGGGTATGCACCATAATTTAAAAGTAATTCACATAGCTCATAGATAAAGTGTTCAGGTTTCGCATCACCTTCAGAATATACATCGAATGCTGCTTCCATTGTAGAATAGTTAACAGCTGATTCTGTTAAATTCGGATCAGCTCCTGCTTCCAATAATAGTCTAGCAATTTCTATATGCCCATCTCTAACTGCAGCAATTAGAGGTCGTGTATCTTTTATATCTGCATTGATATTAACACCATCACTAATAATCATTTGTACACTTTCAATATCATTATCCAAAATATAAGAAACTAATAGTTCCTCACTAGACAATGTCGATGACGGTTCAATATCTGCCCCCACTACGAGAGATGTTTCTTGCTTTTCATTACTGTTTATATAGTTCACTTCTGTTTTTATTTCATTGTTAGAAAGTGATGAACTATCTATGTACTGATTAATTATATCTCAAACTTCGCACCTAAATAATTAGATTCGATAGTTGGCTCTATTAGGTTCTTCATGATTTCAATAAAAACCTTGACAAAGTTTTTTAAGATACAAAAAACACCTCATTCTTTGGTATAGTGGATTTGTCGAGAATACACTACCAAACAGAAGAGGTGCTTCCATTATGATAGAGCATAATGACCAAAACAATCAACTGCCAAAAGAATTAAAATCGGTATTTCGTGAATTAGAAATCGTAAAGCTGGCATTACGAAGAAGTTTGGCTTTACAACTTCCTATTTGTTTCAGCTTGTTTTTTGTTTAATCTTTCATCATAAGAGCTGGTTCACCCTTTTAAATTCAAAGAAGGGAGACCGTTACCCTGCCAAAGATTCTGTTTATCGTTTCTTGAATCATTCCAAGTTTGAATGGCGTCGCTTTTTAACGTATTTAAGTGTGCACGCCATTCAAAAGGTGGAGCTTCTTGCGCGTTGTATGGATCATTCCTCCTTAACAAAACGCTTTTATAAAGGATTTCGCATGCTTACATTGGGTTGGTCCGATGGCTTTACATTTATGCCACTAGACTTCACATTACTAAGTTCAAAAAAGGCGCAAATCAACGGAATTTCTGAGAATATTGATAAGCGTTCTTCTGGCTATAAACGTCGTGTCGAAGCATTAGAATCTGCTCCAACCGTCATCCCAGGTATGCTTGAACGAGCATTACAAGCAGGTGTATCGGCTGACTATGTGTTACTGGATACGTGGTTTACGCAACAACCTCTTATCCAATCAATCGTTGAACTCGGTCTTGACGTCATTGGCATGGTAAAGGCAACGAACCCACGCTATTTGGTGAACAATAAAAAGCTATCTCTGAAGGAACTATATAAGGTTGCCGCACCTGTTTCTGGCAAGAAAGGCATCATGCGATCGATTCAAATAACCATGGCAAATGGCGTTCAAGTAAAAGTCGTATTTATTCAAAACCGCAATAAAAAGAGCGAATGGCTTGCGATTCTCAGCACGGATTGTACGCTTTCTGAACAAGAAATCGTCCGTATTTATGGTATGCGCTGGGATATTGAGGTCTTTTTCAAGACGACTAAATCCCTCTTACGCCTTCAAAAAGAATTTCAAGGCATGTCATATGATTTACTTATTAGCCACACAACGATTGTGTTTTCGAGATACATCGTTTTGTCCTGGCAGAATCGTTGCCATAACGATCAACGAACACTAAGTGGCATTTTTTATGAGCTATGTGATGAAGTGAACGAACTGGATTGGGCTGTCGCATTACAGCAATTAATCGAGCTTCTTGAAGATGCCTTAAAAAAGACGAATAAAACGATTCAAAAAATAATCAAAAGTCAACTACAGCAATGGATTGACGGTCTGCCTAACTATATCAAGGCTTATTTGTCGATTTCAGTCTGCGAAGTTTGAGTAATAATTTTAAGGATTCACGATTAAAGGCAGGAATGTCATCTGGAAAACGGCTTGTTACAATATTATTGCTAACTACAACTTCTTCATCTTTGTAGTTAGCACCTGCATTTTTGAGATCGTTCCTTATTGATTTGAAACCTGTTATGTCAACGCCTTTTAATAGGTCTGTATCAATTAATATTTGTGGGCCATGGCAAATGGCAAAAACAGGTTTACCTTCTTGTATAAATGCTTTTGCGAATTCACCAAAACGGTCATCTTCACGTAATAAATCAGGAGAGAAGCCGCCAGGGATTAGTAAAGCATCAAAGTCTTGAGGATTAACTTCCCCAATTCCTTTATCTATTTTTACTGTTTCACCTTTTTTACCAGTAATATCTTTTCCAGCTTGTATGTCGATTGTGATCACTTGATGACCAGCATCTTTAAATGCTTGTGCTGGTTCTGTGAATTCTACATCTTCAAATAAGTCTGTTATTAGTGTAGCGATTTTTTGCTCATAATGATAAGCCCCCTTAAATTTGTAAAAGCATCGTTGGTATTATTCTCATTTACCCCAATAAATAAAAGCAATCTACCGTGTTTAGTATATTGGGAGTGTAAAAACAATTAGTATCGCACTGTCGTGTGTTTAATGATGGTGATGTATTTTTGAAGAATTCGTGATTTCAAATCCTGCTTGCGGCACATAGAAATACTTGATCCAAACCCCATCTAAAAACGGTTCCCTTTTATCAAGTAAAACATCAATGCCTTTGTCTGTTTTCACAATTTCATCATGGTCCGTGGGCGTATCAAGTTTTACATCATAATGGGCATGGTCCCCATGGTCCAATGTAACGTAGACACGAACCATTTTTCCTTCAGCCTCTTCACTTTCCAACATTTGTTTCAACACTTTAGCAGCATTTCGGTTAATTTTGCAGTTCATATCATTCTCTCCTATTCTAACAACTTTTATCTTTTTAATTAAGGAATCCTGTAAACAACCTCATAACCTGATCTCACGGTTTCATCCATATTCAATGCCTTAGAAAAATCATCAAGAAGGTTGCCTTGCTGATGTCTTCCTTTTTACCTTTCGCTTTTTATAATTTCTGCCAGAAGCTCGTATGAATGCAGGCGAGCTTTGTGGTCGTAAACTTGGGCAATAGCCATGATTTCATCAGCCTGGCTCTCCTTCAAAAATGTATACAGCTTGTCCTTTATCGTCTGCTGGCTGCCAACAATCGATGTGCCTAATTGCTGCTCGAGAGCCTTTAATTGGTAGCTGCTGGCCACTTCGGATATGTCATCTACCGGTGGTTGAAGCTGCGTAAGGTTGCCGCTCATCAGATTCAAAAATTGCTGCTGCAGGGTTGTGAAAAGGAGTTTTGCCTCTTTATCCGTTTCTGCTGCAATGATATTCAATGCCACCATCACATACGGCTTATCAAGAACATTCGAAGGCTTAAACGCCTTGCGATAGATCTGTAGAGCACCCAGAGTGTTAAGTGGCGAGAAATGGGCGGCAAACGCGAATGGCAAACCCAGTTCTCCCGCCAGCTGCGCACTGAAGCCGCTTGAACCTAGCAGCCAGATTGGAATATTCAAACCTTCACCTGGAATCGCTTTTATAGGGTTTCCTTGGGCCAAGGATGGATCAAAGTAACCGCGGAGTTCCGCTAATTGCTCAGGAAAGTCATCTCCGGTACTTCCCAAGTTGCGTCTCAATGCACGAGCGGTCCCCTGATCTGTACCGGGCGCCCGCCCCAAACCAAGGTCAATTCGTCCAGGATATAAGGATTCAAGAGTGCCAAACTGCTCAGCGATGACGAGCGGAGCGTGATTCGGCAGCATGATTCCTCCTGAACCAATCCGGATTTGTGATGTACCGGCTGCCACATGGGACATCACCACAGAAGTGGCGGAACTGGCGATAAACGGCATATTGTGGTGTTCAGCGAGCCAAAAACGGTTGTAATCAAGTTTTTCAGCATGCTGTGCGAGTTCCAATGTATGGCGAAAAGAATCAGCAGGAGTACTTCCGGCTGTTATCGGTGAAAGATCCAGCACCGAGAATGGAATTTCTTTTAGTTTAATTGCATGTTTAGACATAAAGTTCATCTTCTTCCCTTATCTAATTTTATTAAAAACTAATCTCATACTGGAATTTCATGAGTCGGAAAGTAAGGCCGCACAAACTCTCCAAGCTCCTGTATGACTTCCTCGGGAGGGCGCTTTGAAAAATACAATACAAATGCCAGGTGATTGACACCAATGGATTGAAATTGATATAAAATTTCTAATAACTGTTTACGCCCTACATGAAATCCTAAAGGAATCGGAACAGGATCCGCATCGGGATTTTCCGATAAATCGATAAATAAAGTCTGAGTGAAAGGTTTAAACACTCCTGGGGCGTAAATTTCCGACAACTCGCGATACTCGTTAATCAATTGAGCCTGTTGTGGGATAATCCTCGGGTAATGGATCCAGCCGTCCCCATTCTGGGCGATCCATTCAATCGATTGACTGCTGAATCCTGTCACCATGGTCGGAATCGAAGAAAAAGGCTTGGGGATCATTCTCATATCCGTTCCATCGATGACGCCTAAATCGCTGTTGATTGTCGGCCTGTCCTCCTTTAACAGCCGTTCAAGGAATGCATAATTCTTTTTAAACAGCTCTCCACTTTCGAGTTTGGATATTCCCAAAGCTGTGAAATCTTTATCCCGGTCTCCTGAAGCCACTCCCATGATCAGCCGTTCGGGAAACAACCGGTCAATAGATGATGCTTCCTTTGCAACTCTGACAGGATGGCGCAGAGGGAGGACCACACTAGCCGTCCCAAGTGCAATATCCTTGGTATGGGCCGCAAGATAAGTCAAATAAATCCATACATCATACATTTGACCATTATCATCAATATTCAAATTCTGAATCGTAACGTCCCGAAGCCACAATGCCGCGAAACCATGGTCTTCAATTTTGCGGGCAAGCGACAGCTGATTTTCCATAATCGGATATTTGGACATCCTTGCCGTCGGAATCGCGAAACCAAGCGTCATTTTATCCTTTTGGTACAACCTGTTATATGCACGATGCTGTAATAAACTCACTTCAATTCTCCTTAAATTTTTGTACTAATGTATTTTTCGAACTTTTTAATCGTCTCCTCATTACGGCGATAATACGTCCATTGTCCGATTCGCTTTATTTCAACAAGTCCGCTTTGCAGCAGAATCGATAAATACTGTGAAGTAGTGGATTGCGAAATCCCCGCCTTGCTTCGGATATCCCCTACACAAACCCCGCCTTCAAATCCTTCATCAGCAATAATATGGGCTTGCGGTGAAAAATGACTGTCGGGATCTTTTAACATTTGAAGAATGCTCACCCTCGTCTGGTTCGACAATGCCTTAAAAATTTCAACGGCTTGTTCATCATTTAAGCGTTCCAATTCCTGCCTCAATGTCATTTGCCTCTTTCTATATTGATTATCACTATCCCACTGGAAGTTGGATAGATGATCTGAAAGCATGATGCCAAATCGGTAATTCCCGATATTAATATATTAGCCATCTGGTCCTTCCAAATCAAATGATTTGTTTCGAAGGAGATACAGCGAAAAGTTCCCATCTTAAAAAAACCACTAAAAAACCCGCAAACAACAGGTTTTCCGACGGTTCCGCCACTCCATCTTTGAACTTATTCCATTATTTTCAGCTTATATACTTCTCTATTTGATACAAGGTCTGCAATATTGTTCCTGTATTCCTGATAATGAGCAGACTGAATATGGTATTCCAGCGTTTCCTCATCCTTCCACACTTCATATAAAACGAAAGTTTGGTCTTCAGATTGGTGCAAGTCATACTTTATACAACCTGCCTCTTCCCTTGATGCCACTTGTACCTTTTTGAGCTTTGATAATAGTTGCCCCTGCAGGCCTTCTTTTGGTTTTAATACAGCAGCAATTACAATATGCTCCATTTTCACCCCCCTTAATAATGAGTAGTTTGTCTTTCTTTTATAAATTTTTTAACGTGGCAGTAGAGTTTATGTCCCTCCCAGCACCGTGTAAAAAATATACCCTTTTAAATCTCTTATCCGCTTCAATTTTGTAAGCTTTTAACTGTTTACTCTTAACTTTTTTAGTATAACCAAAAAGTTGAAGCTTGTTTCAAGTAGTCTTGTAATTCTTTATCCAAGGCATTTTTAATCCATCTTATTAATCATTTTTGGTAACTTCCTTTAGAAACTGTTTGCTTGTACAGAAGTTCGTACAATCTAAACAAACATTTGCGTGAGGACAAGGTCCAGCGATTATTGGTAGACGACAGGACCGGACTGTTCATTGTTTCGTCCGGGTCATACACAAAGCGAATGATTTGACCACTTACCCCCTCTGGAGAAGGATTAAAGTCAATATAGAGCCTTGATGTTCCGCCATTATTCATACAGTCTGCAAAATGAATATAGGTTTCAGGGTGAAGTCCGTCTGGATTGATTCTAGGATCAACGTCTTCCTCGTATTCCAACAGGTACGAAACGTCCTCTTCTTCTTTTGAACTATCGAGCATTTGCTGCGTAGATAGTAAATAGTACGGATATCTCCCTTCTTCAACATCTGAACCTAGCATATAAACGGCAATTTCATTTTCACCGTATTTACGCCAATATGTACCATCAATCTTTTCAAGTAGTGTGATTAATGATTGGGGACAATTTGGATACGTTGATTTTAGTAAGTCTATATCCTTTTTTGTAGCACCACACGCTGTATTTAGTTCTGCAAGATCACCTGTTGGTAACGCTGCTTTTAATCTCGTTACAAAATTATTTACTAAGTCCATTACCTTATCCTCCTATAACGATAGCCGCTCTTATCATGAGCAAGCTGATTTCATTTTGAGCACTTTCTTCTCTCTTATAACGTACGCTTAGATTACTGCACGCTCCATACTTCTAAACTATCATTAATTCCCTTATCCTTAAATAATTTTCCATAATTTGTTACCTTCATGTTAAAATCATTCTAGATGTTTTAATGCATTTCATACAAGGAAACGAGGAAACAAAATGACGAAAGCGAAATGGCTACTGATTTTTCTGTGCGTAATGGACTTGGGACTAGTAGCTATGCATCTATCAGGCTATTTCTTTCTCTCTTTGAAACCAACGGGTTATGTCATTCCTTTAGTCATCAATATGATCTTGCTGTTTTTCATTAATAAAAAGCTGTGGGTCCGTTTAGGACTAGTCGTTGGCGTTCCGGCCTTATTTATACATGGTTGTATGGTTTTGTTCATGGAATATGGCTACACAAAGATTGATTCACCCCACGATAAAAGATCTCTTATGATTGAGTATCGTCACGTCACTTTAGGTGAGACAACGTATTTTTATCACTTTTATAAAACACGATTTGGAATAATTGGTAAACTTCTCGACGATCAATCGGTGGAATTTATGGTTCGAGGGCCAGAATATCCTGTTGAAGAAGGGGCTGAGGCAGCATTAGGAGCCCATAACCCAACTTGGATTTCAAAAGATATTGTCCGGTTTAACTCATGGAAGGGAGCAAAAGATGTGTATTTAGCCTCTTCTTCATCAGCGGTAAGCACAAAGGAAATAGACAATTTCATACTGAAAGCAAAAAGCAACAGTGACGGAGAGACAATAACCATTAACGGGATGGATTTCATCACCCGGTATGATAAAAAAGCCGGTCAGCGTTGGATTGATGTTGTAAGCGATGGTGACGAAGGGCTAATACCCAGACAGCAGTGCTCCCGGATTGTACGCAACGAGGAGCGCGGATATTATATGTTAGAAGAATGTACGCATCAGTGGGAGTATGAGCTATATCCTCTTACGGACGGACAGTAATATTATGAGACCGAGACATAAGTAGTTCAGCCTCTACTATACCTGAACGATTGAGAGTTCATAACTTTTAATCGTTCAGATTTTTTGGTTGATTGTGAAAACAATGTTGGAAACAGGGTGGAATGGAGCGTAGGACACTCGACTCCTGCGGAAAAGAGAGGGAAAACGGAGATCCCGCAGCGCAGCGAGGAAGCTCAGGTTCCTCCCCGCGGAAAGCGAGTGACCGTAGCGCAATGGAACGAACGTGTTGAGACAAATCAAAGAGATGGGAACAGCGAGTGTTCGTCTTTTAGAAGCAATCATTTTGTTATGTCCCAAACTCTTTTAATCTTTCTCTACAGCGCTAACTGCTTCACAATTTCTTTCTCAATCTTTCTCGGCTCCACAGTTGGCGCATAGCGCTCTAATACATTACCTTTCTTATCAACAAGAAACTTTGTAAAGTTCCACTTGATGTTTTTGGACAGGAGACCCTTTTTTTGATTCTTTAAAAACGTAAACAGTGGATCTTCATTCTCTCCGTTCACGTCAATCTTCGAAAACATTGGGAAGATTACGCCATAATTGAGCTGACAGAACTGCGTTGTTTCATTAATATTATCGAATTCTTGGTTGTTAAATTGACTGCATGGAAAACCTAAGATTTCTAAGCCTTGTTCTTTGTACTTGTCATATAGCTCTTGTAATTCTTTAAACTGCCCTGCCAAACCGCAGTGACTAGCGGTATTCACAATGAGCACTACTTTTCCTTCATACTCTTTTAATGCTTGTTTTTCCCCATTTGTCTTTTTTACCGTCAAATCGTATAAAGTCTCCATTCAATTTCCTCTTCGATAAATATTGTACGCTATTTAATTTTATAAAATTTCTATTGAGAATTCAATCATTTTCCTTTTCATCAGAAACCACAAGACCATTTAAATAACAATTTCCAGCACAACAAGATGCCTCGTTCCCTTGCACTTTTTATTTAATACGATTAAAGTATATAGTGGTTGAATTTCTTCTATAGTAGAAATCAGCTCTCTAACAATCATTTCACTTTTTAATTTCGGGAACGCGTTTCCCTTTAAGGAAAGGGTTTAGATATACAATGAAAGATAATTTTTGGCATGAGTTGCCTCGTCCGTTCTTTATTTTGGCTCCAATGGAAGCCGTAACGGATGTTGTGTTCCGTCACGTGGTGACAGAAGCAGCTCGACCTGATGTGTTTTTTACAGAGTTTACGAATACGGAAAGCTACTGCCATCCGAAAGGAAAAGATAGCGTAAAAGGACGCCTAACGTTCACTGAAGACGAGCAGCCAATCGTTGCGCATATTTGGGGAGACAAGCCTGAATACTTCCGTCAAATGAGTATTGGTATGGCTGAAATGGGCTTCCGAGGCATTGATATTAACATGGGCTGTCCTGTACAAAACGTTGCAGGAAACGGAAAAGGATCCGGCTTGATTCGTCGTCCAGACGTTGCGGCAGAGATTATCCAAGCGGCTAAAGCTGGGGGACTTCCTGTCAGCGTGAAAACGCGCCTTGGCTATACAAAAGTCGACGAGTGGTACGACTGGTTAAAGCATATTTTAGAACAAGATATCGTTAACCTATCTATCCACCTTCGTACGAAAAAAGAAATGAGCGACGTGGACGCACACTGGGAGCTAATCCCAGAAATCAAAAAGCTTCGTGATGAAATTGCGCCTCATACGCTTCTTACGATTAACGGCGACATTCCTGACCGTCAAAAAGGCTTGGAGCTTGCGGAAAAGTACGGTGTTGATGGAATCATGATTGGACGCGGAATTTTCCACAATCCATTTGCTTTCGAAAAAGAAAAGAAAGAGCACACAAGTGAAGAGCTATTAGATCTTCTTCGCCTGCAGCTAGATCTTCACGATAAATATTCGAAAGAATTAGAGCCACGCCCATTCAAACCGCTTCGTCGCTTCTTCAAAATCTACGTTCGTGGATTCCGAGGCGCAAGTGAGCTACGAAACTTACTTATGAGCACAGAAACGACTGATGAAGTACGTGATTTGCTTGATGAGTTCAAGGATCGAACTGGTATGAAGGAAGACGAAGGTTTTTCCATTAAGTAATCTTTGTTTTACTTAAAAAGTGTCAAAACAAAAAGCTGAGCCTACATGAGGTTCAGCTTTTGTTTTTGATAAATCAAATTTGCTTATTCACTAAAGCCGTCTTCCGTTAACGCATAGTTAATGCGCGCGAATAAATTGTTGGTTTCTTGTCTCGCTTGGGCATATACCTTTTCAAATTCCGCTTTATTTTCAGCAGGATTCTCAAATTTACCTACCTGTCCCCACATTGCTTGAACCATTTTCATGTTTTCAAAAAGCTCATAGTCTAACGGAGTTTGCGGAGCCGGTGCAAAAACAAGGGGTGCGCCTAGTTTTTCTAGCTCTTCTTGTCCTACTACAAACGCCGGGTGATCATATAAGTCACGGTCCATCGCAGTTTTAATATCATTCATTGTCGGTCCGACTAAATAAAGCATCTGCATCATGCCTCGCTCTAAGTTCGTCGCTTGTTCCCATGTTCTATACTCAGAAGGATCCGTGCCTTGGAGCTGCGTTGGCTGATTGGCTAAAATCAATTTATAGATTTGATCCCTTTCGGCTTGATTTTGAAGCTGATATGCTTGTTGGCTTTCTGGATTAATAAATACATCACTGTAGTTTGTGATGTTTGAAACCTTTGAAGATGACGTACTGCTGACAATTGTTCGGATTGGCTCTTCCGTTAAGCTAAAGTAAATTCTTCCCGTCTCGTCCATATAGTTTTCAACTAGTTCTTGTTCTGTAAGATCTTTTTCGTAATATGGTGAATCAATTGAAACCGTTGGGATTCGAAGCTGGTCCATCTCTTCTTGGGATAGTTCCACTTTTGAGGTTTCTTCTTTTGAACTTTCCTTTTCAGTTTCTTTTTCTATTTTTTCTTCATTCTTTTGCTCTTCCGCAGCCGCTGTTTCTTTCGCTTGTTCTGCACTCTCGTCTTTACCGCAAGCTGCTAGTAGTAAGCTTGCAGCCGCTACAAGTAACCATTTTTTCATCATGTTCGCCTCACTCGTCCGTTTTTTTCTCAACTTAAAAAGTATATCACTCATAAATTG
This sequence comes from Bacillus sp. VT 712, assembly GCF_001614195.1. Lineage (NCBI taxonomy): Bacteria > Bacillati > Bacillota > Bacilli > Caryophanales > Bacillaceae > Bacillus > Bacillus sp. VT 712. Next base: position 24,832 of record NZ_LWBK01000039.1, read on the forward strand.
AAAATTATGGATGATTTGTAAAAACAGGAAAATGGCATTAAGGACTAGAGCGAATATCATACGAATTAACTAATCATTAAGTCTTAGAAAATAGTCATGCACGATAGCCCGCTTTACATACATAAACTGTATGAATTGCAAATGCAGGGAGGACAATCTATGTATTCATATTTTCATGATTTTTATCGAAACACCTCAGATACAAAGCTTTTAAGCGCTATTCAAAAAGCTATTAACGCAGAGTATAGTGCTGTTTCGTGCTACGAGAAGTTAGCTAAACTAGCACCTACAAAAGAAGAGCGCAACAAAATACGTGAAATTCAAAAAGATGAAAAACGACACCTTGAAGAGTTCACCAGAATTTATATAGCGTTAGCTGAAGACAGCCCGCTTATCAAATCACTGAACAATGTCCCAACAATTATAAAGATGGCATTGAGTTTGCGTTTAAAGACGAGCAAGAAGCTGTGGATTCTTACTTAGATATTTCAGACAAAGCGCAAGACCTTACGATAAAAGATCGTTTTCGACGAGCAGCCTCAGATGAGCAGAATCACGCCGTATGGTTCTTATATTTTATGAAAAACCCAAAGCCTTCTTCGTCTCAAAGACAGCTTGATGATTACGGTGCTAAAGGAGCATTAAACGCACCATCACTATCGTTATCAGAAATGCTGACGTATGCACTTCAAGACGAATACCTAGCTCAGGCTAGATATAATAACGTTATTACAACGTTTGGTCCAGTACGGACGTTTGTCCAAATCAAAGAAGCAGAACTACGCCATATTGATGCATTACTGCCACTATTTGATCGCTACCAAGTACCGATTCCTGATGATACCTCTCAAAACCTTGTCAAAACTCCAGCAAACCTCAAAGCCGCATATTCAGCAGGTGTTCAAGCAGAAATCGATAACATCGCGATGTATGAACGCTTTTTGACATTCGATATTCCAAGTGATGTACGAATGGTCTTTTCGCAGCTACGAAACGCATCTGTAAATCATTTGGCTGCTTTCGAAAGAGGAGTTGCATCCTTCGGCTAGAAGCTTATTTATCTAACAAAAGGCTAGACTGACAACAGTTTAGCCTTTTTGATATGAACATCATTCTTACACAGGCTTTCTGGCCACTTTATTTTTTCAAACCAGCAGCAAAAAAAGGACCGTTAAAAGTAATAATTGAAAAGATTTTAGCCATTTCTTCTGGAGATTCTTTTCGCCCACTATTAAGCCACTGTTGGATTACTCCTATGTGTGCAGAAGCTATGTAAGAAGCTAAATAGTCTCCTGGAACAAGGAAATTTTCTTTCCGAACAAAGTCAAAGGCTTCATTCTCAAAGATTTCTTTCCACATAAACTTTTTTAATCTCGTCTGAAAAGTTAAATCTCCGTTTGGACCTAATAACGCTCTCATAAAACTACTGTTTTCGTTTAGATATTCAAAGATTACGATTGCAATGGAAGACGGGACGGCTATCGGTGAATCCTCCTCTAGAGAAGCAACAACGCTTGGGAAATTTTCTTTTACAATAGTAGAAAGCTCTAGCATCACTTCATCTTCACATTTCTTCATTAAATCAAACTTATCCTCATAATGCGCATAAAAGGTGCCTCGATTGATGTTGGCTCTCGTTGTAATATCTTTCACTGAAATAGCGTCGAACCCTTTTTCTTCAATTAATTCAATGAATGCATTTTGAATGGATTCTCTTGTCCGAACAATTCGTAAATCCAAATGTTGATTTTTCATGGTATGTCCCCCTTTATTTTATCCAACAGATTGCTAAGCAGTGTTCCATAACCGACACATCCTTGAATTTTGATTATTGAACACTTATTACATGAGGTATAGAATTTGAACAGAACTAAAATAAACAACAGGTTGTTCATTATTCTATCAAAAGTATAAGGAGGACGAAACATGTTTAAAAACAAACTACTCTTACTTTCACCTATTATTGTATTTGGCATCATCAGTGGAATTATGATCCTACTTTCTACGTTTAAGCCACAAGCTGTTAACGAAAAAGTGGAGCTTGAACAGTAATAGGAATATAAACAAGCCGAATTCAGTTTGAATCCGGCTTGTTTATGCTTTGTTATTGACCTTCGTTTGATGAAAGAAACATTTCGTTTAGCTGCTCTAAACAACCTCTTGGAATATTACACCCTTTTTCTAAATATGTCCCAATATCTCCGTACTGCTTCATTATTTTTTGATAAACATCTTCAAAGTACTCACGCCGCACTTCTAACACGGGCCTAATTTGCTCAGGGGAAATTCGAAATAAGCTCATCCACCGAATAAATGACTCAGTTCTTTTCATCTTCGCTGCAATTAAGTCATTTGATTTTAAGTATTCATCGATTACCGTTTCATATGGAACGCCTAGATATAGTTGAATAATGGCAGCGACAAACCCAGTTCGGTCCTTACCACCCGTACAATGAATAAGAGCTGGCACTCGATTTGCATCTGACAAGAAGCAAATAATTTCTTTCATTTCGTCATGACAGCCAAAAGCCATATGCTCATACATATCTCTCATTATTTTTTCAAAATCAACGGTAGTAGATTTGCTCACAAGAAATTTTAAAAACTCAAAATGGGTAAACTCCTGGCTTTTATCATGAATTGATACAGATAATAGCTCTATATCAGGTCCCGGCTGCACTCGACTAACCTTTGATTTTTGTTCAGACGGCATTCTTAAATCACAGATTGCTTTAATATTCAGCTGACGAAAGGTCTCAATATCTTGTTTCGTTAGCTTTGATAGATCTTCAGAACGAAACAAAATTCCTTCTTTCAGCTTTTCCCCATTCTCTGTCACCACTCCGCCAACATCTCGAAAGTTAAATAGCTTTTTAAAGTTATAGTTCATATCGTTTCTCCATTGTTTGTGATATTTGCTTTTCTTTATTCTACGATAGAGTACAAAAATACTGAACTGTTAATTAAATTCACTCTTTAATTCACGTTAAATGACTGTATTTCTTCAGGATAAAATAAATTATATTAATGATACTAGCCTACCCTCCATATATTGTAAATGGATTAAATTCTAATAGCTATAGGGGGGAAAACTATGGGCAACCAAGATTTTTATAGAGGCCCGGCCAATGGTTATCAGGGTTCAATTGAGTCCATTGAAGCAGAAGTCAGGGCATTAAAGCGTCACCTAAAGAAGATGAGCCGAGAAGAAAAGCGTCACTCAAGCAAACGAGACCAAAAGGAATCCCCACAAGAAGACTTTGAAACAGATGATGAGATTTTACCTAAAAATCAATTATTCCTAGAGGTCCTTGGTGAAGAAATACTGATAACCATGGATTCTGATCAATATAACTTATTCGGTCAAACTTTTCGTCCCATTTTTTGTGGAAAAGTAGTGGACGTAACAAATGGATTCATTACTCTAAATCCCGTCATTATAAAAATGCAAAATGTTCCATTTCATCGTTTTCCTATTCCATTAAGTTTCGCAATCGAACAAATTTCCAATTTCACACCGTTTGATAGTAGTACACAGTTCCCTATTCCATAATTCGGTTAAAGCTATTATTTAAAGGAGCATTCCTGTTAGAAGGATTTTCGGGGACTTGAACAAAAAAGAGCCCTCTTGGTATGATACGGGGTGTCAAATCATAGCGCGAATTGACCCCTAACTTAGTTAACCAAGGAGGCCTCCAAAGTGGATTTTAAACAAAATCAGAAAATAAATCAAGTCACCGAGAATACACTCGTAGTAGGAATTGACATTGCCAAGCGAAAACATTTTGCTTGCTTTGTAGATGATCGTGGTCGGGTGC
>NZ_LWBK01000040.1:0-26334 GCF_001614195.1 Bacillus sp. VT 712
GCTTCTTTGTATAGGAATTTAATTGATAGCTTTCAACCAATTCCTCGAGTTTTGTGGAGAAAATCGGTGAAAACCATTGTTCAAATGATGTTTTTCGTGTAAACTTATCCATGCTTATTGTCCTTTATTTTGGATTTGGATGGTTTATTACCACCCAACCATTATAAAGGATTTTTTTGTGCATGAATAATATTGCAGAAAATTCAGATTTATAAAGGGCTTTGAATTATTTTAATGCGACGCTAGTGTTTGTATTTAATAAATAGAAAGCTAATGAAATTAATTAATAGAATATGAGGTAACGCAATGAACATTTTCTTAAAGGAATAAGCTTCCAAAAAGCTTATGACATCAAAGATATTGCCTAAAAAAAGGAGCGCTATCAATTCTCCTAATAATAAAATACATAAACCGAGTACGACTGAAATAAAGGCAGCAGAAAAGCTAATCTTAAAAATTAAGCTTCCTAAGATGAATAAAATGAGAAAGCTGCATAAAAAAGTAATGGCGTGTGAAAAATTGGTCGTTAACTTTAACAGCATAATCGATGCTACTCCGATTGAGTTGACTGCTATGAACTGTGCTTTTACTTTCGAAAATTTAATACCTAAAAAGGCAATCAAGAAAAATATTAATGAAAAAACCTCTAAAAAGGTGCCTATTACTTCAACGAAGAAGTTCATTTTAATTCTTTTTACCTCCTATTTTTAATTATGCTAACAACCCTTTACGATATATAAAATAGCATATATTGAATTTTTTTAATATGTTAATTGCGATAATTATTTCTAAAAATAGCAATACTTGGTTAATATAACGAGTTGAACAGATGGTATTTTGACCCTGATAAGACAAAAAATCTCCTAGATAAGCAGAATATATAGACATATATGTATGTTTATTCTAAATTATTGTAAGAAGTTTTCTGAGTTACTATATTGTAATGAAATATAGTGGAGGGGTGAAAAAATGCTAAGCAAATGGCTGAAATGGAAGCTTTTTATTCGATGGAAAAATCAATGGAACTATATTAAAATCTTTAGAGATTTATCAGTCGGAAGAAGCCTCTGGGTCTTATTTTTTATTCAAAATATAATTAATTCATGTTTGATTTTTTTCGGAACGTATTTCCTTTTAAAATACGTAGTTCTTAACGAACATTTAACAAATGGTGAAGCGAAGCAAAGTCTAGTGATTAATCTAATTCTAAAGACGTTGTCTTCCATACAACAAAATGGGGAGATTCTTTGGTCCATTTTATTTTGTTTGATTATGATTTTTGCCTTTATTTCGGGGGTAAGTTCTTCTAAATGGCAAATACAATCCAAAGACCAAGAATGGTTAATGATTACGTTAAAGATCAAGCAAAGAAAAGCAAGCATCTTTCTCTATTTAGAATCGATTGTGTGGGACACGAAGGATTTTATCTTTAACTACATCCCAATTCTATTAGCTTTAGGCGTTGTTACAGGTGTAAATAAAGTTTATCTTGCTAGCTTACTAATTTTAACGTTAGGAAGCTACCTGCTGCTAACTTTACTTGTTTCAATATTGCATAACAATTATATGAAGCTACAGCATTATAAATGGAATTTCTTTTTGAGATTGTTAACGAACCTAATTCTTCGCCTTTTAATTGTGTATACAGCGTTTTTTGTTGGAAAAATGAGTTCTCCGTGGATTAAGGAATTTCCTCTAACGAGCAATAATGTCAATTATGAACATTACAATGAGTGGATCAATGAGGGAGTGGACGTCATCTTTTCTATTTTAGCACCACTATCAAACATCTTTTTACATCCCTATATGCCGTATAACGTGTTTTCAGACATTTTGTTTAATGGCCTTCAACTCCATGCCTTGCTGAAGCTAGCGATGTTCTTTATAGGAGTGATCGTTCTTTTATCCATTTTATCAAAAATGAATCATCATAGAAGAACTCCGTATTATCCTTTTAAGAGAATAGAGGCTTTCAATACTCTTTTATCTAAAGTTATTCCTGGCACATCGTATACAACCATTTTAGCGAAGCATCATTATCGAACGGATTACTTACGCTATCGGTTTCCAGTTGTTCTAGGGTCATTTTTATTTTGGGTAATTTGGGGAGTAATTACAGGTCTTCTGCAAAGTCTTGATCAAAGTGAAGAGATTTATTTTTTAATCATGTCATTTTATTTATTTTTCCTAACTTATTTCTATGTATATTCAATTTTCACCGAGTTAAATGGCATGTTTTCTGTGGACGGGGAAGGGAAGCAAGTAATTACTTATTTATTAAATGGAAAATCATTATGGGATGTGTTTAAATATCGATTTCATCTATTCGCTTTGACAAGTTTACCTTTGTTTATTGTCGCAGATATCCTATTCTTTTTCGTTAATCAAATGCCACTCATGTTAAGTATCATGACTCTGTTATTGCATATTATTAGCTTTTTCTTCTTTGCTTTATTAATGTTCTTGCCAGGGGTACTTAGACCACATTTTAATTATGAAAATATCGAACAGCTAGATGATTATCCAGATAAAAAAATTGTCGCAGATGTCATCCGTTTTGCGACTGTTGGGTTAATGGTTCCACTATTGATGCTTCCTACGGCTTTGTTTTTAGTGGATAGTATTGGGGTTTCAAGTTATATCGTCATTCAGTGGGGCATGGTTGGAATGATTCTTCTTTTATTCGTTGGAATAGCGCTGCCGCTCGTTTCCAAACTGTTAGTTAAAAAATCAAGCTTTGAACAAATAAACCTATAGAGAGAAGGGATTGTATGAACTACTCTTTAAGCTTTCAAAACGTCAGTAAATCGTTTGAAACCAAACGCATATTAGACCATATCTCATTTGATATTGAAAAAGGGAAAATCACAGCATTTCTTGGTCAGAATGGAGCGGGTAAAACCACAACGTTGAAAATTGCAATGGGACTCCTTACACCGGATGAGGGAAAGGTGCTTTTGCATAATGAAAGCATAGAGAAAATGAAGAAAGAAGTCACCTTTATACCTGACCATCCGTATTTATACGACGAGTTAACGGGTCGAGAATATATAAAGTTCATCATGGAATTAACTGATTTGAATCTATCTAAAGAGGAAGTAGAGAAACAAGTTGTTTACTATCATTTAGAGAAAGAAATCGATAAGAAAATTAAAAATTTATCTTTAGGTAATAAAAAAAAATTAGCTTTGATGGGCAGCTTACTGAATAAGCCTAGCGTCTTATTGTTAGATGAGTTCATATCGGGTATTGATCCGATTAATATGAAAAAAATAAAATCAATTTTAAAAGATTATGTATCAGCAGGTAATTCTATTTTGCTCTCTACTCATCAGCTAGAAGTAACACAAACATTTTGTGACTCTTTAGTCTTTATTAATGAAGGAAAAATCTTGAAAATAGAAAGCGATATATCAAGTGTTTTTACAAAAAATGAAAGCTTAGAAGACTACTTTATTTCAATGTTAAATATGTCAGGAGGCACTCAGCATGACTAAAAAATTCTTTATACTGGCTACTATCGTGTTTTTACTATTCGCTTCACCGCCACTTATATTAGCTATTTATCAAGGAGAGGTAAAGGATATTATGGTCATCTCTTTGATTATAATTATTGTTTTTTCGATTACAACATATGAATTTGTTAGAAGAAAAAAGTAAGAAAAGCCCAAGGAGTTTGGGACATAACAAAATGATTGCTTCTAAAAGACGAACACTAGCTGTTCCCATCTCTTTAGTTTGTCTGAACACGTTCGTTCCATTGCGCTACGGCCACTCGCTTTCCGCGGGGAGGAACCTGAGCTTCCTCGCTGCGCTGCGGGATCTCAGTTTTCCCTCTCTTCCCGCAGGAGTCGAGTGTCCTACGCTCCATTCCACCCTGTTTCCAACATTGTTTTCACAATCAACCAAAAAACCTGAACGATTAAAACTGAGAAACTCTCAATCGTTCAGGTTTATCATTGGCTGAATTACTTATGTCCCAGCCTCTTTAGTCTTTTTATTTTCGTCACTAATATTAGCAAAATAACCCCTGAAAATACAAAAAACGACCACAATATCCAAAAAATGTTTATCCCTTGGGTTTTTATTGTACTATTTATTCAGGAAGCAACGAACAAACAGGAGGATGAGAAAGTACCATGATGAATCAATCTGAAGTAATGGAAAATAAACAATCTGTATCACTCTCGACTACCAATCCCATTAGTCTAGTTAGCGCACTATTTAGTCCAGTTAAATTCTTTAGTCAACTAAAAGTGCAAAGAAAACTGGGGGTCAATATCTTCATTATTTTAGTTCTATATGGAATTATTACGTACTTACTTTCTCAACACTTATTAACGAATAATAAAAAAGGAGATTGATTTAAATGAAAAAGTATCTTTATAATTTTGTTGCTGCTACAGGTTTATTTATGACACAAGCTACCTTTACAACAAGTTGTTTTCTAGGACTGTATGAACCTGAATTGCCTGAAGATGAAGACGAAGAGCTACAATAAGTTTTTGTAATTATTTCTATTTTTAAAGTAGTTAAATAGCCAGTTGTCGGTGTTGAACCGATGACTGGCTATTTACGTTTTTTATGCTTAGTACCTTTTAGAGATACCTTAATTTTATAAATGAAGATGATTTTATGATAAAATTATTTGTGTCAAAAAACATTAGAAGTGAGGAATTACATGAATGCGTTAAAACAGCATCGAAAATCGAGTAAACAAAAACTATTGTTTCGGGGCCTTTTAGTCATCATTGGTGGCATTATCGCAGGTTATGGGTTAGAAACAGTATTAATTCCAAATAGCGTATCTGACGGGGGGGTGACGGGACTTAGCATCGTTGGTTCACAGCTCTTTGGAATTCCACTAGGCGTTTTAATCGCCATCATCAATCTTCCCTTCATCTGGTTAGGTTATCAGCAAATTGGAAAAAGCTTCGCTATTTTTTCAACCATCGGTATTGCTTCTCTAGCAGTTAGTACAACTCTTATGCATCACACTCCAGTTATTATTGAAGGAGATACGCTTTTAGTAACCGTTGTAGGTGGTGTAATCCTTGGTTTTGGAATGGGTCTAGCACTGCGTAATGGAGGAGCATTGGACGGTATTGATATGCTTGCTGTACTCCTTTCACGAAAGTCACCGTTTGGAACAAGTGATCTTATTTTATTTCTAAATATGTTTGTATTTATCGTGGTTTCTTTTGTGTTTGGCTTGCAAGGAGCCATTCTTTCTGCCATTGCTTACTTCATCGCTTCAAAGGTTATTCATGTCGTTGAAGTTGGGTTAAGCGGTTCAAAAGCGTTTGAAATCATTACAAATGAGCCTGTTTTAATGGTTAAAACAATTCGTGATCGACTAGGTCGAAGCGCTACATATAAAGAAGTATACGGCGGATATTCTCACGAAAAGTTCAAAGAGATTACGTGTGTTATTAACCGTTTAGAAGAAAGTAAAATGAAGGAAATTATCAGCGAAATCGATCCGGATGCTTTTGTGCGCGTGTATGACGTTGCCGAAGTAAAGGGTGGAAACTTTAGAAAAACCAACATTCATTAAATCATCCTTTTTATTCTGTATAAAATTGTTTTTTTAGAGCTGAAAGAATTAGTTGGAAAATAATCCAATAAAAACCATATTGACAGATTAGGAAGAAAGATGTAGACTTGAAACAAATTTAATAAGACCTCACTTTTAGTCAAGTGAGGTAGAGGCGCGGTATTTAACAGTCTTTAGCAGAGTTTGAGAGACGTTGAAGCTAGAGAGAAGGAAATATCGCCGAAGTGAGTAAATTGTTCTCAACAATTGCTTGCTGGGTCTGTAGTGAAGAACTGCAGGACTGTCTCAATAAGTTTACCAGCTTATTGAGTTGTGCTATCTCATCTTTTAAAAGAGAGGACTTTAGGGAACGATGAATGAAACGACCTGAGTAAATCTCGGGTCGTTTTTTTATTGTCTTCAAAGCTTAAAAAGATATAAGGGGGAAACAAACTATGAAAAGAAAAGCAGGATTTTTCTTAACATTATTGCTTTCAGCAGTTGTTTTATTAGCAGGCTGTGGTCAAAGCAGTGAGTCAGCATCGGGTTCAGGAGACGCTGATACGTTTACGGTAGGCTTGGAAGCAGGCTATCCACCATTTAACTGGACTCAAAATGACGATTCAAACGGAGCGGTTAAAATTAAGGGCGGCTCACAGTATGCAGGCGGCTATGATGTTGAGATGGCTAAGAAAATTGCTGATGGATTAGGCAAAGAGCTAGTGATTGTCAAAACTGAGTGGGATGGTCTTGTACCAGCCTTAACATCAGGTAAAATTGATGCGATTGTGGCAGGAATGTCACCGACTGCAGAGCGAAAAGAAACAATTGATTTCTCTGATAACTACTATAATTCAAACCTAGTAATGGTTGTGAAAAAAGGTAGTAAGTATGAAGGTGCTACGAAGATTGCAGATTTCAAAGGCGCAAAAATTACGGCTCAATTAAACACGTTTCACTACTCCGTCATTGATCAAATTAAAGGTGTATCAAAAGAAACAGCAATGGATAATTTCCCAGCAATGCGCGTAGCGCTAGAATCAGGAGTTATTGATGGTTATGTATCAGAGCGACCTGAAGCAGTAAGTGCTTCAGCAGCAAATGATAATTTTGCAATGGTTGAATTCAAGGGTGGCTTCAAAACATCAGCTGACGATACAGCTGTAGCCGTGGGTCTTAAAAAAGACAGTGAGCTAAAAGAAGAAATCAACAAAATCTTAAAAGGTATTTCAGAAGAAGAACGCACAAGCATTATGGATGCGGCAATCAAAAACCAACCTGCAGCAAAATAATGATGACATAACACCGGCTGTATCTACATACAGTCGGTTTTGTAATGAGGTAAGGGAGGAAGAACGATGAGTTTTGAATGGGTTATTACAATCATCTCAGAAAACTGGCCAATGTTTTTACGCGGAGCTGGGATGACGCTATTAATTGCGCTGACAGGTACCATTATTGGGGCGGTCATTGGGTTAGTTGCTGGTATTATCCGAACTGTTCCAACGCCAACGAGCGGGCTGAAAAAAGCAGGATTGAAGGTAACGAATTTCGTTTTATCTGTATACATTGAATTTTTCCGAGGTACGCCAATGATTGTGCAAGCAATGGTTATTTACTATGGTTCAGCGCTTGCATTTGGCTTTGATATGAACGTGATGTTGGCAGCGGTTATTGTTGTATCAATTAATACAGGAGCATATATGGCTGAAATTGTACGTGGCGGGATTATTTCCGTTGATAAAGGACAGTTTGAGGCAGCCAAAGCCATTGGCATGAATCATTATCAAACAATGATGAACGTTGTTTTACCTCAAGTCATTCGTAATATCTTACCAGCAACGGGTAACCAGTTTGTGATTAACATTAAAGATACGTCGGTATTAAACGTTATTTCCGTTTCCGAGCTATACTTTGTCACGAAATCAGTAGCAGGAAACAACTTTAGATATTTTGAGTCATTCTTTGTTGCTTGTATGATTTACTTTGTCATGACGTTTATAGTATCGCAAATTCTGCGCTACTTTGAGCGTAAATTAGACGGACCCGACAGCTACACGATGATTAAAACGGACCAAAATCGATAATGAAGGGTAAGGAGGTATAAGAAAATGGAACAAGTAATTGATATTCAACATTTAAACAAAGCGTATGGAAGTCATGAAGTATTAAAAGATATTAATTTCTCTGTTAACAAAGGAGAAGTTGTGACCATTATTGGTTCTTCGGGCTCGGGGAAATCAACGCTCCTTCGTTGTATCAATTTATTAGAGCAGCCGAACGGTGGCCAAATTATTTATAACGGGGAAAATGTTCTGGATGATCAGCATAATCTATTTGAGTATCGTAAAAATTTAGGAATGGTCTTTCAACAGTTTAATTTATTTGATAACCATAATGTTTTAAATAACTGTGTGGTAGGACAAGTCAAAGTGTTAAAGCGTTCAAAAGAAGAAGCTGAAAAGGTAGCGTTAGGCTATTTGAAGGTCGTTGGGATGGATCAGTACATCAATGCGAAGCCAAGACAGCTTTCAGGTGGTCAAAAGCAGCGCGTGGCCATTGCTCGCGCTTTGTCCATGCAGCCGGATGTCCTTTTATTTGATGAACCAACATCGGCTTTAGACCCTGAGATGGTGGGAGAAGTATTAAAGGTTATGAAGGAGCTTGCAGAGTCAGGTCTAACAATGCTTATCGTAACGCATGAAATGGAATTTGCTAAAGAGGTATCGGATCGCATTGTCTTTATGGATAAAGGCGTTATTGCAGAAGAGGGTACTCCTGAGCAAATCTTTAATCATCCAACGCACGAACGTACGCGTGAGTTCTTAAAACGTACGTTAAAAGACAAATAAGAAAAAGCCCCTGTGGGCATTTTCTTATTTATATAGCCCTCGAATGTAAACAGATGCGATGTTCCGCGCAATTTCTTCAATGGAGCTTTCGTATTCATGCCGAACGATATCCCAGAGGTACATTTCATTGGTGAAAAACCAGCCTCTTGCCACTAGTTCATGATTTAATTCATCTCTAGCAAGTCCCTTCTCTTGGGCATAAGCGATATCTTGTGAGATGCGCTGAATAAATTTCCTTCGAATATTCTTCCAGCTTTCCGACACGACAGGAGAGATGCCGATTGCTTGTTCGAATACCTGCATCATACCGCGCTCATGCTCAGCCATATGTAAAAAAGCATTCGTTTGCCTGTGGATGATGTTCGTTGCTTCCTCTTTTGTTTGTGGAAAAAAGGAGGTTTCTGCAATCTTATAGAATTCTGCCATGACGCTGTCCATGAGTACTATTAACAGTTCTTCTTTTCCTTTAAAATGAACGTATGCTGTTCCATAGCCAACTTCTGCTTTTTCAATAACTTGTTTAATGGTTGTTTTTTGAAAGCCTTCTTCCATAAATACTTCTTTGGCTGCTTGTAATAGTTTTTGGCGCGTTTTAATCGAACGCAAATGTCGTTTATCTTCTACGTTATGCTCTGTCATGATGTATGCTCCCTTCCATCTTTCTTTAGTTTCTAGCATATAGAAAATCTCATAAAAGGAAAAGAGATAGTTGTTAAAATGTTTATAATTTTCGGAAATATAATATTGACATCATGTCATATTTTTTTGATAATCTTTGGTTAAGATAGCGATTACAAATGCTAAAAGGAGGAGGCTGCGATGTTTGATTCAACAAAAGAATGCGCAGGATGAATTAGTGGTTTTTCGAGAAGAATTTCACCTCAAACAAGACGCTATTTATATGGACGGAAACTCGCTAGGTCTTCTATCAAAGCCAGCGGAAACAACGCTGATGGAAGTCATCACAGATTGGAAAGAGCAGGGGATTGATGGTTGGACACAGGGTAAGCATCCTTGGTTTTCACTATCTGAAAAGCTCGGTGAAATGATGGCACCACTTGTAGGAGGCTTTCCTGAAGAGGTTATTGTAACAGGTTCAACAACTGTGAACCTTCATCAACTCGTTTCAACGTTTTACGAACCAAGCGGAACACGCACCAAAATTTTAGCGGATGAGCTGACATTTCCATCTGATATCTATGCGCTTCAAAGCCAGCTGCGTACGCGTGGTTACGATCCTGATGAGCATTTAGTTCGTGTGAAAAGTCGCGATGGTCGCTTTTTAGAAGAAGAGGATATTATTGAAGCAATGACGGATGAAATCGCATTAATTGTTCTGCCAACCGTTCTGTATCGAAGCGGTCAAATATTAGATATGGAGCGCTTGACTGCGGAAGCACATAAGCGCGGTATCATCATTGGGTTTGATGGCTGCCATTCTATTGGCGCAATTCCTCATCATTTTAGCGACTGGGGCGTCGATTTTGCTTACTGGTGTAACTATAAACATTTAAACGGTGGGCCAGGAGCTGTTGATGGTTTATACGTGAATAAAAAGCATTTTGGGACTCTTCCAGGCTTAGCAGGATGGTTCAGCTCAAAGAAAGAAAAGCAGTTTGATATGGACCATACGCTAACGCCGGCTCATACGTACCGGCTTTTCTGCTGAGCGCGCCGTTTACGGAAGATTGAGCGCTAAGTAAAACGCCACCGATAACAGCTGCAATGAGCAAGATAAAATTCACCGTAAAACCTCCTTTAATTAATTAAAAAACGAGTAGTAAAGCAATTGCCATCAACGCAACGGCCATTACTTTTTCTTTTGTAATGGGTGTTTTGCTACTACCTAACCACCCTTTATGCTCAATAACCATGCTCATCGCCATTTGTCCGACAATTACGCTAATCATTGTTAAGCCAACGCCTAGAAGCGGAACGCCAATAACTAAAATCGTTAAATAAATGACGCCAAATACTCCTCCTGTAAGCTGCCATTTTGGTGCTTTTGCCGCGTAGGAAAGCGAACCTTTTCCTAAAAAAAGCACAACGATTCCTAAAATAACAGAACCAACCGCGAAGTTATAAAAGCTGCTTTCTAGTTTTCCGACGGATTGACCTAGCACACCGTAAATAGCCCCTTCAATACTGAGGGACATTCCAGCTAACACAGCCACAATATAAATCCAAAATTTCATACTTTCACATCCTTATATCGAGATTTATAGATATGTTAAAGCAAAAAAAAAGAACTTACAGCTCTTTTTTTATGATTTCAGCAATCTCCGCAATTTTTTTTTCGTTTCTGCGGTAATACGTCCATTTTCCATGTCTTTCTGATTCTAATAATCCAATGCGCTGAAGCATTGATAGATAATGCGAAGTAGTGGATTGTGATAAGTTTGCGCGTTCTTGAATATCTCCCACACAAATACCACCTTTGTCACTAATAGTTTTTGACAGGTGCGCAGTAGGCTTATCAAAATGCTCCATTGGATCTTTTAACCACTTCAACATTTCTAAACGAGTTTCATTGCCCAAAACCTTAAAAATATCTACAAGTTTATTTTCCATGATCCTATATTTCTCGATATTTCTCGATATTTCTCGATATGTAAAGTTTTTAGTTTACCTTGTTTATAAACCGCATATGCCAAGGTAATACAAAGGCAAACACAATAAAAGATAAAATAACTGAAAAATCTACGTTTTGCATCCATGAGTTCATGTTGAGACATCTCTTTACGTAAGGGTATCTCTAGTGTTGCCTAAATAATCTATTTTAAAAGTTAGCCCTGTTCTTCTTTTTTCCACATTTTATAATTATAAAGAACTTGAACAAGAAAGATCACGCTAATTAAACCGACAAACCCAAAGTATATGGGAAGAGGCCAATCTGAAAGGTAGTACAGAACTCCGCAAGCAACGATGATGAACGGAATACTTGTAAGCGTACGAATCATTTTTCGGCGATAAGACAGCTTGTAGTAGCTAACTGCAAAGTCTTTATCAACCTTTTCTGTTTTCTTGTATCTCTTAGAGAAAAAGAACGTAATCCCAATAACAACAATCGCAATTAATAAAAAATCAAATCTCGTTTGTTACAGTCTCCTTTTTAATTCTTGGTTAATAATAAAAATACTTGATAATAGAATGAGTAATAGTCCTATTCCAATTACAATCACACTTTTCATTTGTGCATCGACTAAATCAAACCCTGTTATAGTGTTAAAGGCATAAATGAGTAAAAGTAAGCCACTTATAAGCGTGAAGATAGAAAAAGTGAGAATCAGCACTCTTTTCTTAATCAGAATACTAATGAAGAATGCTAGAAATAAAATCATGATAAAAATAAAGAGATTTCCAAGAATAAAATCCAAAACGATATCCATAGCACAGTATTCCTCCTTAGAGAAAGTAAAATAGTTCCATGTGGAACAACTATCTTCTACGCTTCACCATTTGAGAAATTGTCACAATGAGTAAAGACAGCACGGCAGCTACAAAAACCATGATGCTCAATGCCCCATAACCAAGCCCTTCCCATCCTCCAACTAGTAAGCTAATTATAAACCCTGCTAGGCTAAGTACTGCTACAGCAAGGGGGATTACATATCTCAACGATTCTTTCTTTCGTCCAATAAGATAAGAAAAAATAAGAATCACTAAAGTAGTCATAATGATAAACGTATATGAATTTAGCATAATGTCCTCCTTTTCCCCTTTTCCGTTAATAAAGCTCTAAGTATGAATAAGGATATTAATTCCAATTTAACATAATATAGGATTTATTAAAAGGGTGTCTTTGTGGATAAACATCATAGAGGTATTTACAAAAATTTCTATCATGTACTATAATGATAAACAACTTTTAATAGATAGAAGGGGTTGTCAAATGAATACAGAAGACCGTCTAAGTGAAATAGAAAGAAAGTTAGATGACTTAAATAATAAGCTAGATCAAAGAAACAATAACTCTAGTTTGCGATTTGTTTTTAGATTTGTGCAGGTTATTTCGATTATTTTAATTCTTTTAGTACTGCTGGGAGTTATTAGCTTTTTTGCAGGGTAAGAGCATGAAAAAGGTTGAGGGGATTCCTCAACCTTTTAGTATGTAAACCGTTTAAAAACACTACTGTACAACCATAGTATATAATAGGTTAATTGGTCTATCTCTCTCAGTTTGTTTGTAGTATAATTTTACTAGTTGTGTATAAAAAATAGACAGGAGGGGGCGCAGATGAAGTTTTGCACGAACTGTGGAAATTCATTGGGAGGGGAAGATCAATTTTGTAGCGGATGTGGTGCAGTAATTAATCGAAGTAAAAAGATAAGCGAACCTGTACAAAAAAAGCAGAACGCGTCAGCATCGCGTGTAGAAGAAGTGATAGGTACAGGAAAGAACAATAAAAAAATCACTATTGCTGGCCTTATTTTAATTATCGGTGTCATCATTTACATAATGATTCCAAAAAAGCTCACGGAAGCAGAATATGAACAGCTCGCTCTCGATTTATTAGTAAAGGATGTAGCGGTGCAAGAACAGTTTTCTAGTTCAATTGAAAATAGCTCCGTTGATGTCAACATGGAATGGGATTCAGAGTTTAAACAATTAACAAAGCCTGCTGAAAGAGCACAAGGGGAGTTTGAAGACATTTATAAAGAATTAAAGGGCGTAAAGCCACCAGAAATGTTTGAACATGACCATGAACTACTATTAAAAGCGTTTCATACTCACAGCGAGCTGATGATTGGAGCAGGTGAGTATTTTAAAACAGGAAATGAAGAAGAGCTTGAAAAGGTAGACGAATACGAAAACCAAGCAGAAGACTATTTAGATCAAACAGCTTTCTCTTCTGGCATATATAAAGAACGATTAATGAGGCGAATTGAGAAGCTAGGCATCGAATAAGTCAATAAGTTTTATAAAGTAAAGCATCCTCACTTTCTAGATTTTTAGTGAAGATGCTTTTTGTTCATTTTGTCAATGATGTAAAGAATCTTGTCTTGTTTTTTTAACTTTATAGAGAACAACGAGCAAAATAAACCAAAGCGGCGTGACAAACAGTGCAACGCGCGTATCCGGAGCGAGTGTTAATACCACTAAAATAAATGCTAAAAAGACTAAAACTAAATAGTTAGTAAACGGGTAAAGCGGCATTTTGAATGGATTTTCTTTTGCTAAATCAGGGCGATCTTTTTTGTATTTCATATGACAAATAACGATAATCCCCCATATATAAATGAATGATACGGTTGAAATACTCGTGATTAAGGTAAATACACCTTCTGGCATGGTGTAATTTAAGACAACTCCGATTAAAATGACCACAGTTGAGAAAAAGAGTCCGTTTGCGGGAACTTGTCGCTCGTTTATTTTTGCTAAAGAATTTGGTGCATCCTGATCTTTAGCTAGGGAATAAACCATGCGGCTTGTACTAAATACAGCACTATTTCCCGCAGATGCAGCTGATGTTAAGACCACAAAGTTAACAATTGTCGCAGCTGAAATAATTCCGATTGCAGCGAATACTTGAACAAAGGGACTCTGAGATGGATCTACATCATTCCAAGGATAGATGCTCATGATGACGAAAAGAGAACCGATGTAGAAAAGTAAAATTCGAATAGGGATATTATTAATGGCAAGGGGAATATTGCGTTCGGGATTCTCTGTTTCTCCTGCCGTTAATCCTACGAGCTCGATTCCTACAAAAGCAAATACAACCATTTGGAATGAGAGAATAAATCCGTTCAAACCATTTGGAAACATGCCTCCGCGATTCCATAAATTCTCTACGCTAGCAGTTCCGTTTGGTGTCGACGCACCCCTAATAATCATAAAAGTACCTGCAATAATTAAAGCTAATATGGCAATGATTTTAATTAATGCAAACCAAAACTCAATCTCACCGAATAGCTTGACCGTTGCTAGGTTCATCATGAGTAAAATGACAAGCGCAATGAGACCTGGTATCCATTGCGGTACGGACGGAAACCAGTACTGAGTGTAAAGCCCAATAGCTGTTAAGTCAGCCATAGCGATACAGACCCAGCAGAACCAATAGGTCCAACCCGTAATAAACCCAAGCATGTCTCCTAAATAATCACGAACAAAATCGACAAAAGAATGATAATCAAGGTTGGTTAAGAGTAATTCACCCAGCGAGCGCATAATTAAGAACCCAATTAGTCCTGTAATCATATAAGCAAACAAAATGGACGGTCCCGCTAAGTTAATGGACTTTCCTGATCCGAGAAATAGCCCTGTACCAATAGCACCTCCAATAGCAATTAATTGGACATGTCTATTTTTTAAACCTCTTGCTAATTTTTGTTCCTGCATAAGTATTCCTTCTTTCATTTCTTTCTAGTTGGTGTGACGTAGTAAATTAGTAACTGAATATGGCTCATTATGTATCGTACGTTGAAAAGATAAATTAAAAATGACACTATATGATGTAGGATTAGCATCTTAAAGATTTTTTATTGGTAAACGGTCTAGAAAGTAAAAAAGAACCTTTTCACCATGGGAGATGTGAAAAGGTCGCTGAGTTAATCCTGCATAATAACGCCATCGCTCATACGAATCACACGATTTGCATAGATAAGCATTTCTTCATCATGCGTAACGATAAGCGTTGTGATCTTCAGTGAATTTGTTAACTTTTGTAAAAGAGCCATGATGTCTTTTGAACGCTTTGAATCAAGGCTTGCTGTTGGCTCATCAGCAAACAGAATTTTTGGTTGATGAATGATGGCTCGAGCGATTGCGACGCGTTGTTTTTCTCCTCCTGATAAAGAGGGAGGGTATGCGTTCTTTCGATGTTCCATTTGTACAAGTTTTAAGATATGCTGTACTTCTTGCTTCTTTTCACGTTTTGACATCGATACTTCCGCTATATCTAACATTAAGAGAAGCTGTTCTTCAACCGTCAAAAATGGCACAAGGTGAGCAAATTGAAACACAAACCCAAACTTGATTGCACGCAATTTCCGCATTTGCTCAGGGTTCATGGTTACTAAGTCTTTTTCTTCAAATATAATGTGTCCACTTGATGCGGACTGCAGTCCAGCTGCAATTGTAAGGAGCGTACTTTTTCCAGAACCTGATGCACCAACAAGAGCAGTGATTTCACCTTCTTTTAATGAAAGGTCAATTCCTTTTAAAATATCTTCCCTTCGTTCTCCGTTAGTAAACGATTTCTTTACATGTTCTATTGTAAAAGTCGTCATTTTACATCTCTCCTTGTTGAATTGCTTTTAAAGGTTCAATCTTTTTAATTTGAATACCCGATAGCGTCGAGCCGGTAAAGCCGATAACGAGAAACACACCAGCAAGTTGAAGAGTAGTTAGAACAGGTAAGCTAAAAGGCATTCCTTCAGGTGCTATTAGGTTGAATAGCTGACTACATGCAATGGACAATAGAATAGAAGCAGCGGTGATAATCAGCATTTGCGTCCACATGATTGTAAACAATCTGCTCGTTTTCATCCCAATTGCTTTTAGAATTCCGTACAGTCCAATTTTTTGAACGTTCATCATATAAAAGAAAATGGCAAACAGCATACAGCTAATGACAATTAAAAACCAAATGATCATATTCAATGACATTTGTTCAGCATTGTAGCTTGGGATGGTAGCTAAAAACTCTTTGTTTGAAAAAGATTGAAGTCCATTAACAAACGGAGCTTCATCTATGTTCGGCAAGAAAATCAGCTGCAGGTCTTCTGTGGCAAACATTCCTTGGTAGTCCACCTCATTAATATAAGCAACGGGTGTATGACTATATTTGGCTTCATCGACAAAGCCTTTCACCACAAACGTTCCATCATATTGGTCATGAGTAAGCGTGTCCCCAACTTTGATTCCTTCTTTTTTCAAGGAGGAGTCTAGGATAACTTCACCTTTATTTAGATTCGGAAAGAGCTTTGAATCCGTTGATGTGACAAAGGAAACGCTACGTTGTTTATCTCGTTCATCATTCACAAAACCCATTCCAATTGAAAAAGCGACAGCGTCTTTATACTCGTTTAGAACACTCTCTTGAACAGAACGGTCAATTGACGAGAGGTTATACGTTTCTTCTGCTTCTTTCGTCATGTAGAATTGTCCGTCAGGCAAATTTTTAATGAGTGCTGCATTATCCTTTGACAGACCGTTTGCAAGGCCTGAAATAATAAAGGTTAAAAAGCTTACAAGAAAGATAATGGAGCCTAGTATAAGGAATTTTGCTTTGTTTTTTTTGATTTCTTTCCATGCGATGTTCATCAAAATCTCCTCCAATTTGATTTCGTACTTTTAGTGTATAAGTTGTTTGTGAATGGACGATGAACGGCAGGTTACAAATGAAAAAAGCCCCATCCATCAGGATGTAGCTTTAGGAAATAGGAAGTTTAATTTGAAATAATGTGCCTTCACCTTCTTGACTGTCTACCTTAATTTCGCCGTTATGAAGCTTTATGATTGTTGAAACGATTGAAAGACCAAGTCCCGTTCCTTCGACCGTTTGTGAACGAGCGGTATCAGCACGATAAAAGCGATCAAAGATACGCTTTTGCTGTGAAGTACTTAGACCGATTCCTGTGTCCTGGAACGAGACTACTAAATAGTCATGCGCAACTTTTATTGAAACATCAATCGTTCCACCAGGCTTATTGTATTTCATCGCATTGGTTAACAGGTTATCCCAGACGGTGCTCAGCAGTGAGGGATCTCCCGTGATTGTAATATCTGGAAGGGAGTAGGTAATCATCAAGTCCCGTTCCCTAATTGCCCACTGGTGCGTTTTAATTAGGTTCTCAATCTGTTTTCCGACATGAAAACGCTGTGCCTTCATCATGTCTTCGTTTCGATCAAGAGAAGCGAGAAGTAACAGCTGTTTGGTTAAAATTGATAATCGATTAATCTCACTGTTAATGACAGAAATATATTGAACTTTTTCCTCGCTTGTTAGACTGTCTTGTTCTAAAAGGCCGGTATATCCTTTAATAGTAGACAGCGGAGATTGAATGTCATGAGAGATGTTCGAAATAAATTCTTTTCGCATATCATCTAGCTGTTCTAACTTTTGAGCCATTTGCAAAAAGCTTTTTGACAGTTCACCAAGCTCATCGTTTCGCTTCGTTTGAAGCTTAGGATGGAAATTTCCAGCAGCTAATGCTTTTGTTGCTGCCGTTAGGCTCGAAATGGGCTTTACCAAATAGTTCGTGCTAAATAAGACAAGAACGATGCTAAGTAAAATAGTGAGCGCAAGTAGCCATGCTAGCAATAGGTGCATTTCATTGAACAAAAGCTTGATGTCTGGTCGTAAAAAGAGGGCATATGACTTGCTGTTATGCGTAATTGGAACACCGATTGTATTGGTAAGCTCATTTGCAAAAAATCCGGTTACAAACGTTTGCTTGGGGAACTGGCGCATTCCATGATAGATCTCACCGTTTAAAACCTGTGCTTTGACTTCATTTTTTAATGCTGTATCTCGAAATGCTGCTCCAAAAAAACGTTCGGTGTCACCAGCGTCAACGAGATAAATTTGATACCCTACTTCAGCGATATTCTCAAGGTAATCACTCAATTGAATGTGTGGGTTTTCATTGATAAATTCAGCGATATCAAGAGCAATTTCCGTATTCTTTGCGTCGTTTGAAGGCTTTAATTTTTGCTGATAGTACAGGTTCGAACCTAAAAAAGCCAACACGCTGCTAAGGAGCATGATACTAGCGGTAATGATAACAAATTTGCTATAAAGAGACTTCATCGTTTCGTCTCCAATGAGTAGCCAACTCCGCGAACCGTTTTAATATGAAAGTCTTCTGTTAGGTTTGTAAAACGCTCGCGCAGCCGTTTAACATGAACGTCTACCGTTCTTGCATCACCTTCATAGTCAAGGCCCCATATGTGTTCAATCAGGTTTTCTCTGGAAAAAACACGCATGGAATTAGAAGCGAGAAAGGCCAGTAGCTCAAATTCTCTCAGCGGTAGAAGAAGCGTTTTCGTTCCAACTTTGACTTCGTAGCTTCTTTTATTAATGATCGTTTGGCCCAGCTTAATAACAGACGCATCATCTTCTTTTGCATATCTTCTTAAAAGTGCTTGAACGCGAAACAGCAGCTCTTTTGGTTCAAAAGGCTTTACAAGATAATCATCTGTTCCGGCGGCAAAGCCTTCTTCTTTATCTTCAATTTGGCTCTTTGCAGTGAGCAAAATAACGGGAAGGTCATATAAGCGACGAATCTCTTTTGTCAGAGTGTAGCCATCTATAAAAGGCATCATTACATCAACGACGGCTAGAGCAATGTCTTCTTCCTGTAGTCTTTCGAGCGCTTCGCTTCCGTGCTTTGCTTGTATTACATCATAGCCAGCTTGTGATAGGTGAATAGTTACAAGCTGGAGAATATGTAAATCATCATCGACAAGTAGAATCTTTTTCATATAAGTTCCTCGTTTTCTTTAAGAAATCTTTTCTTTTAAACATACCGCTGGTGAAAAGAATTTTCAAATGATGAAAAAAGCCATAACCTAAATTGTTATGACCCAAATCATGAGAGCTGCTATGTTAATAGGGAGGCTGAATGTTAAAAAGAGAAGAAAATACCTTTTTGGCTCATCGCTAAGTTTCTCTTAATACACGACTCCATATTGACGAGATGCACAACTATGACATGTTTGTTCATCAAATCGATGCTCTTGACTCACTAAGTCTTTACAAAATTGACATCTTGCATATTCGCTTTTTCGTTTTTCGATAGTTTGAATCAAAAGCTTAGTTATTTTTTCGCAGAGTTGAACATGTGATAAAAGTTCGACTTCTTTCCAATAGAGAATATGAATTTGGTGGATAACTGGCTCAGAAGCAGGAATTGGCCCATCCCATTGTACAGTTTCATATCCGAATGATAAACCTTCGTTCATGGTACGCATATAGACCTGAGGTTGATCAGCAAATTCTTCTAGTGTTAAGTAAAAAGTTTGGTTTTTTATAATAGCATTGTTTTTTGATAACGGTGTATTGTTACATAGTGAAGAAACCCATTCTTTCACTTTTATTCTCATGTTACTTTATCTCCTTCTCATTCTGCTTTACCTTATTATACAAAGGAAATATGGGATAGTTAATCTTTTTGTAAAAAGCTAAATAGTTGTATTCTGCAATGAAATTCATTACCATGACACATAGAAATTGATGAGAGAAGAAAGGTGGATATGTCATGAGCAACGAAGCAAAAAAACAAGAAATTCTAGATGCGTTTCATTTCCGTCACGCAACGAAAGAGTTTGATCCAACAAAGAAAGTGTCAGAAGCGGATTTCCGTTTTATTATGGAAACTGGACGCTTATCTCCAAGTTCATTAGGTTATGAGGCATGGAAGTTTTTGGTGATTGAGAACGAAGACTTAAAACGTCGCTTGAAAGAAGTTTCATGGGGAGCGCAAGGACAACTGCCAACAGCAAGTCATTTTGTTATCATTCTAGCGCGTACAGACGCACGCTATGATTCAGAGTACGCAATGAATCATCAAAAAACAGTTAAAGAAATGCCAGAAGATGTGTTAGAGTCTGTTTTACCAAGATTCAGAGCGTTCCAAGAAGAAGATGCTCGCTTATTTGAAAGCGACCGTGCACTGTTTGACTGGGCAAGTAAGCAAACGTATATCGCACTTGGTAATATGATGACAGCAGCAGCGCAAATCGGCGTTGATTCTTGTCCAATTGAAGGCTTTAATTATGAAAAAACGCATGAGCTTTTAAAAGAAGAAGGACTTCTTGAGGATGGTCAATACGATATCTCTGTTATGGTTGCATTTGGTTATCGCGTTGAAGATCCAAAGCGTGAAAAAACAAGAAGAGACTTTGACGAAGTAGTGCAGTGGATAAAGTAAAAGAAATAAATCATAGTAAAAAGCAGTTTCTATTATAAGATGCTGCTTTTTTGTATGAATATATGTTAAAATATAGAAAAACAGAGGGTGATGGATCATTAAAAGATTAACAAATATTCAAAGGCTATCTATTATTTCTTCTTTCATACTTGTTGTAGGAGCATCACTTGTGTTTTCAGAGTCATATTTTAATAATAAAGAGCTGAATACGTTAACGAACTCGTGTTTTAATAGCGGTGGAATGCCCGCTGTTGAGGTGGGAACACTCAATAAAGTTCTTTCGTTTGAATGCAAATAATACATAGGAGTTTTGATTATGGATTTCTTAATTTGGTTGTCATTTTTAGGAGCAGCTCTATTGCTTACGATTATGCCAGGGCCAGATAACCTATTTGTGCTTGCTCAAAGTATCTCTAATGGGAAAAATGCGGGTATTGCCACGGCATTTGGTTTATGTACAGGTCTGATTGTTCATATTTTAGCTACTGTTTTAGGCGTAAGCGCACTTTTATATCAATCATCTTTAGCATTTTCTATCATTAAATATGCGGGAGCTGCGTATTTACTGTACTTAGCTTATAAAGCATTTACAGCAAAAAGCTCTCCTTTAGAAGTACAGAAGACTCAACAAGTGAGTTATGATGCACTCTACAAAAAAGGAATTATCATGAATATTTTAAACCCGAAGGTATCCTTGTTTTTTCTAGCATTTTTACCGCAGTTTGTTACTGCTAGCGGTGGAAACGCAGCGTTTCAAATGCTGGTATATGGCATCACATTTCTAGTTCAGGCGCTCTTTGTCTTTACGGTAATCAGTTTATTTGCAGGTAAAGTGGGAACCGTCTTACGTAAACGACCAGCAATTTCACAAAAAATAAACTTGATTGAAGGCTCTTTGTTTACACTGATTGGGTTGAGAATTGCCCTGAGTGAGAAGTGAGAGGAAAAGTAAGTGTTTAAAGAGCGTGATACGTTTAACTGCACGCATTTTGGAAGAACAAGATGTACGCTTTATCATAATTTAATATCATAAAAAAACAAGGTGAATTTTCACCTTGTTTTTTTATGATACGTGCATATTTGTTTGAAACTCGTCTGAAAGCATGCGGTACGCGAGTACTTTCTTTTTGGATTTCTTCACCACATCTACATGATCGCTGTAGCCGTATATAAGCAGTTCAAAGGTATGTTTGCCGTTTACACTGTGAATAATAATGGGAGTTTTGTTTCGCTCAAGGTTAAGGTAGTGAGTACGATTCCCATCGTGTACATAGTATTGATCTAGAAACGTCGCTTTGTTAAAGGCTTCAATAATTTGTGCTTTTTCTTCACCTTCAATGGTGCTTCCATTTCTTTTCACAATAGCTGAATCAATGGATAAGGTAGGGTGTAGCTTGAACTTACCGTGAAGCCATTCTACGACTGTGTTAGGTAGGCACGTAATTAAAAGTTTAAGAGCACTGACAACAACAATAACAATAACTGTCCAGAACATCTTAGGTCATCTCCAATAATTAAAAATAAGAATGCATTCTTTATTTTAACACGGAATAAATGTACAAGTTTGGTCTATTATGTGACGGTTTTTATCAGAAAATATTTTTTATTTATTTCGAAAGGCTAATTATTTTACAAAATAAGAAAATGAGAGTAAGGTAATAGACATTGCATTAATAAAAGTAGATAACTTTAAGTAAGTAGTTATATAAAAATAACAATAAAAGGAGAGATTTAACATGCAAACAACAAATGACTTTAATAAAATTTTAAAAGAGCGTCGCTCAATTAAACGTTACGATCCAACTGTAAAAATCAGCCGTGAGGAAATGGAAGAAATTCTAACCGTGGCAACAACTGCACCATCTTCAGTTAACATGCAGCCATGGCGCTTTTTAGTAATCGAAAGCGATGAAGCAAAAGCGCAGCTTGCAGAACTAGCTAAGTTCAATAGTACTCAAGTTGAAACATCTGCAGCCGTTATTGCTGTATTTGGAGATGTTCAAAACGTTGAATACTTCGATGAAATTTATGATAAAGCAGTAGAAGTAGGCTATATGCCACAAGACGTAAAAGACAATATTAAACAAGCATTTTCTTCATACTTTGAAGCAATTTCAAACGAAGATATGAAGGATGTTGTCTTAATTGATGGTGGTCTTGTATCTATGCAAATTATGCTAGCAGCACGCGCGTATGGCTATGATACAAACCCAATTGGTGGCTATGAAAAAGAAAAAGTAACAGAAGTATTTGGAATGGACAAAGAGCGCCACGTACCAGTTATGCTTATTTCAATCGGTAAAGCAGTAGATGAAGGTCATCCATCAGTTCGTTTACCAATCAATCGCGTAGCTGAGTGGAAGTAATAATGAAAAGCCTGAGGTTAATTTTCAGGCTTTTTTAGTGTGAAAAGTTCTTATGCCTCTACCAGTTTTGTTAGCGCTTTAGTTTGTGTTTCCAAGTGCTTAGCAGCTTCATCAATTGAAGCAAATTTAGCGATTGCTTTCTCAATTTGCTCTCTACTTGATGTAAGTGCTTTTTCAGAAGTGTTTGTCGCGTTTAAAATGGTGTGTACAAAAGACGTTATTTCTTCTACTTTACTGTGAACTTCTTTTGTTGATTCGTTTGCTCGGGTAGCTAAGTTTCGCACTTCTTTTGCAACTACATCAAAGCCTTTTCCATGTTCACCAGCATGAGCTGCTTGACCCAAAGTACCTCTCCATTTAAGTCAAATTCAATCATCGCTAAAGATTTCTCTAACGCACCGAGTACTGAATCTTGGTTTAACACCTGTGTGCTAGCACTTTTGTTTATCATTACTATTTGCTCCTTTTAAACAAACTCTCTTTATTATTTCGACTATTTTTACCCAAAATCAAGCTATTTGAAATAAAATTATTTGAAGTGAATAGAAATAGGTTTGAAAGAATGGGAAAGTAGGTATTAATGTATGGGGCAAACAAAAAGGAGTCTTAACATGACAGATCATTTTTATGACGAGCTGTTAAATATACAAACAAGTGGAAATCAACAAGGTTTTTACGATTCACTGCACTATCATCGCTATGAGCCTACACCATACAAAGGCCTTGATGAGCTATTTGCGAAGGTATCGCTGAGCTCTTCGGATCGAGTTGTCGACTTTGGGTGTGGAAAAGGGCGATTAAATTTTTACCTGCATTACCGCTATCAAGCATCTGTAGTTGGGATTGAAATGAATGAAGAATTTTACAAAGAAGCGCTTCTCAATAAGCGAAGTTATTTAAAGAAATATCACCATCGCCGAGCTGAATTGTCCTTTCACTGCTGCTTAGCAGAAGAGTATGAGATTGATATTCGAGATACTATCTTTTATTTTTTTAATCCGTTTTCCATTCAAATTTTTATGAAAGTCGTTGGGAATATCTTAGATTCAGTAGGAAAAGCATATCGACCCGTAACAATTATTCTTTACTATAGCTCAGAGGACTATACTGATTTCTTAACGCGCCGCACGCCTTTTCAGCTAAAGGAAGAAATCGAGATTCAAGGTTTATCGCAACGAAATTCACTCGAAAGATTTTTAGTGTACGAGCTGAAGTATTAAGAGATGAACAGGTAAGGTGTAAAAGAATATCACTAAAAAACAGACAATTTTGTAGAGATATGTTACTATATACTGTGGCAATACACCAATCCCCCTTATTACCTAAAGAACGTAATGCTAAAAAGCATGCCCACGAAAGAAGCAAGAACAAATTTTTCACCATACAACCAGTTCCATAAATTCCAAGTCAACAAACCGTCCTGCATAAGTAGATCGCAGGTAGGTCTTGGTTGCTTAGTGTTACATGAGGAATATTAGCTAAGTAAAAATGATGTAGCTTAAGAACGTCTTAACGCAATCTTTAAGGGTTAGTTATTATTGCTTCATAAAAAAAATATTGTTTTCTATTTGGTTTTGCATATTGTTTGTGTTCTCCAATTGAAGTAAAGCCCTCTGCGAATTTATCAAAGATGGGAGTTTTTAATTTCAAATGAAAAAAGTTTCAACAGTTTTTTATGTTTCTATTGCCATCATGGCATTATTAGTTATTTTTGGTGTGAGTGCACCCAAAACGCTTGAGAGCGTGACGGGAGCAATCCAAGGTTTTATTACAGATTCATTTGGTTGGTATTATTTAATTGTGGTGTCTTTGTTTGTATTAGTTTGTTTGTATTTATTAGTAAGTCCGATTGGTCGAATTAAACTCGGGAAACAGGAGGACAAGCCTGAGTTTTCACGCCCAACCTGGCTTGCCATGCTTTTTAGTGCAGGAATGGGAATCGGTCTTGTGTTTTGGGGCACAGCTGAGCCTATTAGCCATTATGCGATCAGCTCTCCAACAGGAGAAGTAGGGACAGACCAAGGTCTGCAAGACGCAATGCGCTTTACGTTCTTCCACTGGGGAATTCATGCTTGGGCTATCTATGGTATTGTTGCGATGTGTCTAGCATACTTTACGTTCCGAAAAGGAGAGCGTGGATTAATCAGCGCAACACTAAAGCCAATTTTAGGGAAATATGCAGATGGCGTACTTGGTAAAATTATTGACGTTATTGCAGTTATTGCCACTGTAATTGGTGTAGCCACAACGCTTGGGTTTGGTGCGGTTCAAATTAACGGTGGTTTGTCTTATCTTTTTGATGTGCCATCGAATATTGTGACGCAATTCATTATTATTCTTGTTGTAACAGTGTTATTTATTTTCTCAGCCTTAACGGGATTAGGAAAAGGAATTAAAATTTTAAGTAATGCAAACATGATTTTAGCCTTTGCTTTATTTACGTTAATGTTTATATTAGGCCCAACGCTATTTACGTTAAATATCTTTACAGATACGATTGGGAAGTATTTGCAAACATTAGTGAACATGAGCTTCCGTATTGCACCATTAAATGAAGAAGACCGTCAGTGGATTAACGGCTGGACAATTTTCTATTGGGCTTGGTGGATTGCATGGTCACCGTTTGTTGGAATCTTTATCGCACGCGTATCAAAAGGTCGTACAATTCGTGAGTTCGTTATTTTTGTGTTAATGGTACCTTCTCTAATTGGTTTCCTTTGGTTCTCTGTATTCGGAGGATCTGCGTTAACGTTAGAGCGTGATGGTATTGCACAACTTTCAAAGCTGGCAACAGAAGAGTCTCTGTTTGGCGTTTTTGCAAATTATCCGCTAGCAACTCTTATGTCAATCTTAGCGATTATTCTTGTTGCTACATTCTTTATTACATCAGCAGATTCAGGTACGTTTGTGCTTGGAATGATGACAACAAATGGTTCACAAAACCCTGCAAACAGCGTTAAGTTGGTTTGGGGAATTACGCTAACAGTTATTGCGCTAGTGCTTTTATACTCTGGCGGACTTCAAGCGTTACAAAATACCATGATTATAGCAGCGCTACCGTTCTCTGTCGTAATGGCATTAATGACAGCTAGTTTATTAAAAGATTTAAACAAAGAAGCAAAAGCGCTTGGTATTGGTCAAATCAAAAAGAAAAAAACATCATAACTAGTAAAAAGAGGCTGGGACAAAACCCTCCTCTGAACCGAAAAAGCCGGTGAAATTTTACGACGAGTAAAATTTCACCGGCTTTGTTTATTTTTACATTAAAATAAGGACCACTTCTGATAAAATAAAGTTACCACACAAAATCTTATCGGAAAGAAGGGTCCTTATGTTTAAAGATTATAACATGAATCAAGTGGTTTTGCCTTTAGATTTAGAAATAAAATTACAAGAAAATGATATTGCCTTCGCCGTTCGCCATCTCGTTGAACATATTCCAGATGAAGTCTTTGCCGGCTTCTTACAGAAAACGGGGTGTCCTGCTTACCATCCACGCATGATGATGAAAATCATTTTATGTGCCTACACACAGTCAGTTTTTTCAGGAAGAAAAATTGAAGCGCTTCTCAAAGATCGTATACGTATGATGTGGCTAGCTCAAGGTTACGAACCGAGCTATCGGACAATCAATCGATTTCGTGTTCACCCAGAAGTTCAAGTGCTTCTTCGTGAGTGCTTTGTCCAGTTTCGATGTCAA
>NZ_LWBK01000041.1:0-26179 GCF_001614195.1 Bacillus sp. VT 712
GTAGACTCGATAAGATTCATGACCGATTGTCACTAAATCAGTCTCTTCTTCTCTAATATAACGGGCGAATTCTTTCGCTTGAATTCGAATCCCTTGCGGATAAAGAATACGGTTTGTTTTTAAGGCACCAATCACATGAATCCCTTTTGACAACGCAACGTCAATAATGGAACCAGAGGTGTACCAACTATCACAAAGTAAGTAAACAGATGGCTGAAGCGCTGGAACACGTTTAATCATCTCTATGGAGAGTTTAATTTTACTTTCCGTTGTTTCTTTATGGAATAGCTGAAACTCGTATGGATATGCTTGGTCACCGTTTTTCAACATCAGTTGGACGACTTGATGACCCCAAACGCTTTTACCGTCTGTGTGTGAAAAGTGGTACCCGCATGATTCTGTCGGGGTGCTTGCCTGTGACGAAGGCTTGGTCTTTTCACAAATCGTGTCATCCACTAGTAGAAAAACCGGTTCATCTTGATCCATTTTTTGAAGAATCTGTTCTTGGGTCTGTCGAAGCAGGTAGCCTTCATTCCATGAACCTTTTTTCAAGAAATGGCCAAGAGTCGTACGATGTTTCTTTTGATGACTAAACGAATGAATTTCCGTTAGTTTACCTGTAAACCCCACACTCAACATCCCATCTATAAAGTGGGTTAAGTGGTTGATGACAGGTTTTGAGAAATAAAAGGGCAGCTTCCATTTTATTAAGCCATTGTAGATTTCTTCTTGATGTGATAGTCTATTCATTGGACAAATAACGCTCCTCTGGATGGATGATTGGGTCAGAGCTTTCATTCTAAACCAGGTTTGCGTATTTGTCTTTTTTATTTTATAAGATGGAAATATTTTGAACTGAATTTACTCATTATCAGTTATTTATTAATTTTGCATATGAACAACCTTAATACGATGGATACTTTATTTCTGCAATTATCTCATTCGATTCATACACTTTAGGCAGAGATTCTTTAACTGGGAGTATAAAATACCTCATGCATTGCTAACATCTCTAAAGAATTTACCTGTTAACTTGTCCATTAGGAAAATAAAAAAATCCATGAAATTATTTGAATTTCAAGGACTTTTTTATTATGTTTGTTATATGATATCTACCACTTAAGTACTTCGTTAAAACAGTATAAAAGCTTGTCTGCCATATTGATTGTCCTTACTTTCAACCGACTTGTTTCGCAGATGAATAACTGCTCTTGTTTTGTTTTTCTTCACCTGGTAATTTCATAAATACCATCAAAATAGCACTAACAAAATACAAACCAGCAAATATCCACATGACTCCGTGTACACCTATGCTACCAATGAATGTTCCTACAATTGCAGGTGCAATAAAGTAAGACATTCCAGCCCCAAAACTTACAATAGCCATAGCTGAGCCTTTCTTTTCAGGTGCTAGTGAACTTACTAGAGCAGAGAGTGGTACATAACCACATAGAACGATTCCAAAAAATATGCCTACCACAGTTAATGCCCAAAAATTATGCCCGAACACTTGAGGAGTATAAAGCATAACCAGAGTCATTACACCGCAACCGACACTGCCAATCCACATAATTGTTTTTCGCCAACCTAACCATTTGTCACTGATATAGGGAATGACTAAGTTAAAAGAGATATTGGCCACCCACATAGTTCCCCATACTTGTAACCATTCTTCTGTACTGTATCCATATTCAGAGGACAAGTATAGAGGGAAAAAGATTGGAAGAGCACCTACGCCGGTCGAGTTTATTATACGAACAACTCCTCCTATTGCGATTTTTGGCTTTTCAATACAAATAGTTAGTCCACTGAGTAAACTTTTCAATTTTTCCTTTCCGTTACCCTCACGTTCATGTACTTGGCCTTTTACAACAACAACTCCAATTATCCCACCGATTAACACCCATACGACCGCACTCCACATTAATCCGATATATCCGATTTTCGGAATCATATAAGCTGGAAAATAACTTCCAACAACATAAAGACCGCCACTCCATGCTGCCCAAAATAGACCTATTGCCGTAGCTAAAATACGGTCAGGACTGCGATAGGTAATCCAAACTAAAAACGAATAGCAAAATAAAGGATAACCAAACCCTCGAATAGCATAAGTCGGTAACATAACTGCATAATTATGCGTTTTTAGACCATATTCAATAAAAAGAATTTGACCTATTAACCAGATAACCAAGCCTGCTATCATAACCTTTCTTGGTCCCCATGCTTCTGTAAGGACACCCGAAAAGTAGGAGGCGATTGCTAATATAGCTCCGTATGCTGCAAAGAGAGTAGAAGATTGTTGAACAGTTAAGCCCTGTTCAATAAGATACGGTGAAAGCCAACCATGTTCGAGACCATCTCCTACCATAAAAATTAAAGTTGCGATATAGCCCCAAATCATAGCTGATGGAATACCTTTGGTGTTTTGCTCTCTTTTTGAAATCGCATTCATTTTAATCACCTCAAAATTATATATTTAACAATGCTGATAGTCACATTTACTCATTAGATGGTTCTCTTCAATGGTTAATGATAAATACCCAACCAGGTATTTATCATTAACTACATAGGAAATATACTGTTACGCCCACCACATTTCAGTTAATTGTTCTTTAAATTGTGCGCCTTTTAATAAAGAGATGGCCTTACTTAATCCTTCATCTAACGAAGCTAGCATATCTTCATGTTCAATGGATATCACATAGTCATATCCTACCGCACGAAGCGCACTCACCATATCTTTCCATACTTTTTCGTTTTGCCCATATCCTACGGATCTAAATGTCCACGAACGATTCAAAGTATCACTGTAATGTTTTGTATCTAATACTCCATTAACACTAATATTTGCCTGATCCAAATACGTATCTTTTGCATGAAAATGAAAAATAGCCTCTTCTCGACCAAGTTTTTTAATGGCTTCTACTGGATTAATCCCTTGCCAAATCAAATGGCTTGGATCAAAATTAGCTCCAATACTTGGCCCAGCATGCTCTCTTAATTTCAAGAGAGTTTCAGGGTTATACACAACAAACCCCGGGTGCATTTCAAGCGCAATTTGATGGATACCGTGTAACTCTGCAAATTTCACTTCCTCTTTCCAGTAAGGAATGACTACTTCATTCCACTGCCAATCTAGGATTTCCGTATATTCCGGCGGCCAAGAACAGGTTACCCAGTTCGGATTTTTGGCACCTGGGTGGTCACCCGGGCACCCAGAAAATCCATTAATCACCGGCACTTCTAAACGTTCAGCTAATAAAACTGTTTTTCTCCACACATCATGAGCCTTTTTGGCAACCATCTTATTTGGGTGCAGTAAATTGCCATGACAACTTAGACTACTTATTGTAAGTCCTCTACTTGTAAGGGCAACTTGAAATCTTTTTAATTTCTCTGGGTTCTCTAGTAATTCATCGGGATTACAATGACTGTTTCCTGGATAATTGCCTGTGCCCAATTCAACGGCCTCTACACCCATTTCACATAGTTTGTCCAGCATCTCTTCAAAAGGTAAATTTTGATAAAGAACTGTAAACACCCCTAATTTCATGCACGTACCTCCTGCTTTACCTTCACTTTCATCCATTTTTGTTGTTCATGACTTGCTAAAATGGCGTCGGTAATGCACATGGACATATGTCCATCTTCAAATGTCGCGAAAGTGGCTTTATCACTTAAAGGATTTTTACCTTCTCGAATAAAGGTATAGAAATTCAACAATCCATTTTTTAATGCGTCTGGCCAACCTTCATTATGGCCCCCCGGATGATGAATGGACGATTTTGCTTCAGGATTAAATAAAGTAGGATCTGCAAGAAGAGTTTGATTTGGTTGATCTCGATAGCCAATCCACAGCTTTTCTGGCTCTTCTTGATTCCAAAAAGCAGAATTTTGACTGCAAGCGATTTCAAAGCTTAGCCTATTTTTTCGCCCTGCACTTACTTGAGACACAGTAAATAAGCCTTTTACCCCGTCTTCAAAACGTACAAGAACAGATGCATAGTCTTCTGTGTTAATCGGAACATCTTCATATGCTTCTTCTTGTCCTTTTTGTCCCCCAAAAGTAGATCCTTGAGAAGTAGATTTTTTTCTTACCGGTATAACAGTTGCTAGATCAGCAAAAACTTCGACGATTTTTTTACCTGTTACATATTGAACTGTATCACACCAATGAGAACCGATATCTGCTACCGCTCGTGATTTCCCTCCGACTTCGGGAGCTAAACGCCAATTAAAGTCTGTTTCGAACAATAACCAGTCTTGTAAATAACTTCCGTGTACTAAGTTGACTTTCCCTAACTCACCGTTTCTGATCATCGTTTCTAATTGTTTTACAATCGGAAATTGGCGGTAGTTAAAGTTTACGCCATGTACGACCTGGTGCTCTTTAGCTAATTTCAATAGCTCGGCAGACTCTTCACTAGACATAGCTAATGGTTTTTCCGATAACACATGTTTACCTGCTTGAATAATTTCTTTATTAATTTGAAAGTGAAGATGATTAGGTGTACAGTTATGAACAACTTGAATATCACTGTCTTTTAACATGTCACGATAATCCCCATAAGCTTTCGGAATTCCAAGTTCAACCGCTTTTTTTTCTGCTACTTCCTGACCATGTTCTGCTAATCCAACTACTTCTACAAAACCGAGTCTTCTGATAGCCTCAATATGAGTAGGCCCAATAAACCCTGTCCCAATAACTCCAACTTTTATTTTTTCCATTTCTTTCTCCACCTTAATAAACTGTATTTTCCATGATTTCTGTTACTTCCGTAGTAGCTAAAAAGAGAATTAAAACCTTTATAGCCGTTTGTTGACTTGTCTCTATTGATCCGAATCACAAATCAACAACTCTATTTCTAATAAAGGCTAGTCTACTAGGACTAGCCTCTACTAAACTAATATTTAAGCTTTCACTAAATTTTCTGTAAGATTAATCCATATACCTTTTTCAGCTGACTCAAGGATAGCATCTGAAATAACGGCGATTTGATAACCGTCTTCAAAATCTGGTGATACGCTTGTATCTTCAACGATTGATTTGAGGAAATCATATGTTTCAATAATTTTTGTTTCCCCGTAGCCAATCCCTAATGCTGGGATTGGCCATAGACCTTCTCCATATGGATGTGCAGGTCCTGTATAAACCGTTCTGAATCCGCGGCTGTCACTTGGATCATCGGAGAAACATACTTGAAGCTCATCACGGCGTTCATAGTTAAAGTATAATGAACCTTTCTCTCCGTGAATTTCAAATGTTAAGAAGTTGTTGCGACCCCAGGCATTACGAGTCGCTTCAATACTTCCAACTGCGCCGTTATCAAATTTAATTAAAGTTGAAAACTCATCATCTACATCAACTTTACCTTTTGGTACATCAGCTTCTGCTTTTACAGTTCCAAGTTTATCTACACCGCCACTTTGAATCGGTCTTTCACCAATCCATGTCTTTGCAATAGCCATTACCTCTGAAATGTCACCCACAAGATATCTTGCATAGTCAATCACATGTGTTCCGATATCACCTAATGCACCTGAACCAGCTCGTTCTTTTTGGAAGCGCCATGATAAAGGCGAGTTAGGATCCGCAGACCAGTCTTGAAGGTATGTGCCTCGGAAGTTTAAAATCTTTCCAATTCTTCCTTCCTCAATATATTTTTTTGCTAGAGCAACGGCTGGTGTTCTGCGATAGTTAAATGCGACCATATGTTTAACACCTGCTTCTTTTACTGCGTCAAGCATTGTTTTTGCTTCTGCTGCAGTTCGTGCTAACGGTTTTTCTGAAATGATATGTTTACCTGCTTTGGCAGCTGCAATGGCAATCTCTGCATGAGAGTCATTTGGTGTTACAATATCAATAATATCAATTTCAGGGTCTTCTACTACCTTTCTCCAATCAGATGAATAGTTTTCAAATCCTAAACGTTCTGCTGCATCTTTTGCTAACTCTTCGGTCACATCAACGACTGTGTGTCGTTGAGGAATTGCTGGTGCTGGCCAAAAAAACATTGGCATACCTGCATAAGCAAGTGCATGCGCCTTCCCCATAAATCCTCCGCCAATCATACCTACGTTTAACTTTTTCATTTTTATTCTCCTCCTATGAAAGTAGTCTATTTATTCGAATCTACTATCTTTTAAATAACATCTGCTATATCGTTATGGTAAATTAGGCTTCAAGTTCCTAATATATTATCTCTGCTACTTTCTTCTTGATCTTAAGACTTATTTGCCGTTTCAAAACTTAATAAGAAATTAAAACTGATTTCTGCTCCTTTTTTCGGATCATTATAGCTATCTAATTCTACTGTAAGCCATTCATCATACCCAATCTCATTCAGCACTTGGATCATCTGGTCAAACTTTTGATGTCCTTCTCCTAAAGGAAGAAATTCTCCATTATAATAATCCTTGAAATGAATATATTTAATGCGATTTGCATATTTTTTAATTACTTCTACCGGATTCCCTCCACCTGCTTCGATATGCGCTGTATCCGGACATAAATTAATCGTTGTTAGTGCCATTAACTTGTCCAGCTGGTCTGGGGCCTCTACGTTTGTTCCTAAATGCGGGTGATAGCTTGGAATAAGATTATATTTCTCTGCAATTACTACTACTCGATTAAGAGCATTGCCTAAATCAGCGTAATCGCTTTCTAAAATACCATTCGTACGGATAGCTCCTCCGCCAATTACTAGATGCTGCGCTCCTAGTTCAGAAGCAAGAGCTGCAACCTCTTCAATTTTTAATAATTCCTCTTCCAAAATATCCGGGAAAATAAAATTCCCTCCAGTGTAAACTCCAATAAAGTCTAAAGAGTAACGGTTCAGCAATGCTCTAAACTCTTCTTTTCTATCTTTAAATTCCATTAGATTTCCGTCAAATATTTCAAATCCTTTATATCCAACTTCTGCAATATCTTTTAAAGCTTCTTCTGTTGATCCATTTGCAAGGTAATAAAGGTCTTTTATCGAAGTGACTCCGGCAGGGTGCCCTACTACCCCACCCCACGTATTTGTCTGATATCCTAGTTTCATGGTTTCTCCCCTATCTTTAAAAATTCCTTATGCGTATATGGTGTATTAATACTGGAATTTCATCACCTCCCTAAATTAATTTAGATAAGAAATAATTGGACCAAAATACATGTAATCGATTACAAAGTATTCTAGACAAAGATTGTATTTTTTAATTTATTATAAGAAGAAGGTGTTTTTACTATCTGTACTTGTACTCGATTATACCTATCAGAAATCTAAACTAAAAATCCATTTGTAATCGATTACATCTTAATTTTTTAAAAAACAAGAAGATTTAAATCATCAGATACATTTTCAAAAGAACTCTTATTCCCTTATGAAATATGTGTTGAGCATGAATCACGTATGATAAGCTGATTTTCCATTAGGTATTGATGTCTTTCAATTTCTTCCTTATTCATCAACTTTATAAGTAATTTCATTGCCATCGTGCCCATCTCAAAAGCTGGCTGTGAGATGGTTGTAAGAGCCGGTTTGAAAATAGATGAAAATTTTATATCATCAAATCCCACTACGGAAATATCATGTGGAACACTTAATCCTTTTGAAGAAATAGCATTTATAGCTCCAAATGCCATCTCATCATTTGCTGCAAACACGGCTGTTGGAGGATGATTAAGACCCAAAAATTGATTCATTATATTGAA
The DNA here is from genome assembly GCF_001614195.1 of Bacillus sp. VT 712. Taxonomy (NCBI): domain Bacteria; kingdom Bacillati; phylum Bacillota; class Bacilli; order Caryophanales; family Bacillaceae; genus Bacillus; species Bacillus sp. VT 712. The sequence continues at coordinate 7,700 of NZ_LWBK01000041.1, forward strand.
ACCACTTTCATAAGAAAAATTACCCTCCTGCACTAGAATGGACTCAACTGTCAGGTTGTATCGTGCCATTGTCTGATAAAATCCTTTTAATCGATCCTGTCCTATCACTCCATCTAGAGGACCTGATATAAATCCTATCCTTTTATGTCCCAACTTAACCAAATATTCTGTTGCTTTTTGAGCCCCACTGATATTATTAATAGAAACGGTGGGGATGGCTGAACCTTCTATATATTCACATGCCAAAACTACAGGATATTTGAGAGCCATTTCCTCAATGTTCTTCGATTTCATTCTCGCCGTTAGTAAAACCATTCCATCAGCTTTTTTTTGAAGAAGTATGTTTAAATACCCATTTTCTCTTTCCAAATCATTGCCCGTATCCCCAAGCAGAACTTGGTATCCGTTTATGACGGCTACAGACTCAATTCCTCTTAATACTTTAGAAAAAAAAGGATTTGTTATATCAGGTACAATGACTAGAATGGTTTTGGTTTCTAATGTTCTTAACTGGCGAGCTAATGCATTTGGCTGATAGTTTAATTCTTTAATTACTTGTAATACTTTCTCAGTCGTTTCTTCCGTTACAGTGTTAGGTTTACTTAGTACTCTTGACACTGTAGCAGTTGAAACATTTGCTTTTTTTGCTACATCTATTATTCGCACCATTTTACGACTCTCTTTTCTTGTTCTTTTCTATAACAGAATTGTAATCGCATACAAAAATATTGTCTAATTGGATTCAGACAACATTTTCTGAGATTCAAACTCTTTAAATTTCCTTTTAAGCGTCGTTTTTATCCATATAAACAAAAAAACAACAAATTAAAAAAACTCAGCACTTATTGCTGAGCTCCATGTTTTATAATAATTTGTACCTTTGCAGATTGTCTACTTTATGCTTGGAAATCCTTGCAGTTTCCTTATAATCTTTAAAATAGGCTTTATACATTTGACCCGTTGCTTCGATTCTTGTTAAAAGTTCCACATTTATAATATAAGATCTATGAGATATCATAAACCTAGAATCAACGGCACCTTCCAAGCTAGTTAAAGCTTCATTTGTCTCGAATTTACCATTTTTAGTATGAATGACAGATTTCCGATCAAGTCTTTCAATAAAGATAATTTCTTCTAATGGAATAAAAATTATATTTTTCTGCTGTTTAATCATTAGATCCTTTTTAAATGAATGTTCTTTATCAACTAGTGAAATAGACGCTTGGGAGGCTCTCTCTAAAGCACTATATAAACGATTTCTATCAATTGGCTTTAAAATATAGTCCACTGCCTTTACGTTAAATGCCTCAAGTGCATAATCATCATGGCCAGTAATAAAAATAACTTGTAAAGCCGGGAGAAGTTCTTTACATGCTTTAACCGCTTCCATCCCATTCAATAAGGGCATTCCGATATCTACTAAAGCAAGATCCGGTTTTTCTTTCGTAACATAGTGTATCAATTCTTCACCGTTGGCGGCCTCTCCGACAATTTTATATTTGGATAAACTCTCAATAAAGTACCTTAACAATTTTCTTGAGGTAACATCATCGTCTGCGATCAATACTTTCATCTTGTTGTTCCCCCTTTTCCCTAGCGTTTCTTGATTTCGCAACACTTTGAATAATATCTGGAGCATCTTCATGATAAACGAGCTGCCAAGCATCAATTACATTTTCTTTCATTACTTTTAGAGACGGAACGGCTACATAAGATGGCGCTTGTTTTCCAAGCAGGGCATACCCTGCTAGAATCGCTTCGGCGACTCCTTGCTGGTATGGTAGCTGGGCACCTAGTCCTTTAATAGGTCCATCCTGTGCAATTTCCAAGGCGACATTCATACCCAAATCTATTGTCGTAATGACTAAATTGCTTTTTTTTGCAGTACGAGTTGCCCTCAAAGCTCCTTCAGCCGGTACATCCCATACAATAAAAATACCATTTAAATCCTGATGTTCAGCAATCATAGCAGATGCCACTTTTTCTCCATCATTCGAATCAGTAATTCCCCTGCGATCGACAATTTGAATGTTAGGGTACTTTTCCTTTATAGTTTTTTCAAATGCTTCCGTTCTTTGTTTGGTTGCAAAAAAATCAGCCTCATGATAGATAATCCCAACCTTACCTTTTCTATCTAACTTCTCAGCCATGATATTGGCCGATTCAATGCCATTTCCATAATTGTCAGCAGAAACAATACTTACATAATCTTTCCCATGCTGCAAACCATTCGGTATATTGTCCATAAACACCAGCTTCACACCAGCTTGGGCCGCTTTTTGATATACGTTTGCAGTCAATTCTGGATCAACTGGAATGCTCACCAGGATATCCGGTTTTTTGTCTAAAATGCTTTCAATGTCAGCTACTTGCTTTTTCCATTTAAATTCTGCATTTGTCATAGCTACTATCTCGATGCCCATTTTCTCAAAAGTAGTTTGCATTCCTTCCAATTGAGACCTTGACCAATCACTTCCAGTATAATGCATAGCAATAGCAGCCTTATATTTCTTTTTCTTAATTTTTTTTAGCTCTTCCAAAGATAACCGAAGTGTTTTTGCTGAGACAGCTTCCTCGCCATGTGGTCCTGTACTTAAAATCTTATGATCTGGAATATTTTGATTAATTGTATTGTTTAGCGTTTCACTTAGGATTGTCAAAAACTCTTGTACATGAATGGGCTTTGTTAAATAGTTATCAAATCCTTTATCCAACGTATATTGAATATCCTTTGGCATTGCATTTGCACTTACAGCGATGACAGCAATATCTTTGGTTTCTTTGCCTGCTTTTAAAATTTCAAATACTTCATATCCGTTAATATCTGGGAGGTTAATATCTAGAAGAACCAAATCTATTTTTTCGTTTGCTACAATTTCTATTCCTTCTTTTCCCGTACGAGCTGATAAGAGCGTATAGGAAGGCTGCGATTTAATGATATTACTTACTAAGTGCAAGTTGGATTCGTTATCTTCAATATATAGCAAACGATAGTTATCTTCCTTCCTATTATTTGTGGGAGGAAACTCAGTTTGTTCACCCCATTGTATGACAGTCTTTAAATCATTGGGAAGAGGAAGGCTAAAGCAAAACTCACTTCCTGTTCCTTTAGTGCTTGTTACATTAATCTCCCCTCCCATTAGATTCACCAGCTGTTTAACTAAAGATAACCCAATGCCTGTACCTTCTTCTTTTGTACTTTCAATTCGATAAAATGGAACAAACACTTTAGTATATTCCTCTACAGAAAAACCCACACCTGTATCTACGATATGAATGTACTGCTTATTCTCTTGTAAACGACAGAAAACGATGACTTTTCCATTTTCTTGATTGTATTTAATAGCATTATCAAGTAGGTTCAGCAAGATTTGTTTAAGACGTATAGGATCAGCAAGAACGATCATATCTTCCCATTGATCCAATTGGCTATAAATACTGATATTCTTCTTCTTAGCCAGTGGTTGTACAATATTGATACATTCCTTGATGACAGTTAGAAGATGAACTTCCTCTACAGAAATTTTTAAATTTCCTGTTTCTATTCTTGACACGTCTAAAATATCATTAATTAAACTTAATAAATGGCTTCCTCCACTTAAAATCTCTTGTACAAAATCACGCTGCTGTTCATTTAAAGATTCATCCATCTCCAATAACTGAGCAAAACCTAGAATTCCATTCAGCGGCGTACGCAGTTCATGACTCATCTTAGACAAAAAACTTGATTTGGCCATATTCACTTTTTCAGCTTCTTCTTTTGCGTGAATAATGGCTCTTTCCATTTTTTTTTGTTCTGTGATATCCTCAAACTCCCACAAGTAGCCTACAAAATCATTTTCCTCATTTAAAGGAAAACAATTGTAGCGTAGTGTCATACCTGTATCTATTTTAATTTCTTTCGTAGTTCTCGTTCGTTTTTCTGTATTTTCGAGTTTAATTTTCTTGATTTCTTTATCAAAAACGTAATGTAAATCCGAAGCATGCATCCCAATATGGCAATCAATTTCCCCCTTCAACTGGAAAAGTTCGTAAAATTTCCTATTTAAGAGCCTTATTTTTTTATTGCAATCTGTTAGTGCAATCCCACTATCTAACCGGTCAATCAAACTACGCTGGAATGCATAGGAATTCATTAATTTTCGTTCTTGTTCTTTTTGAAGAATGTCCTCTTCCATAATCTTTTTGTTAGTAATGTCCACGCAAGTTCCGACTACTTCAGCTACTTTATCCTTATGAAATAAAGGTCTTAAATAAGTTACATAATAGATACCTCTAAATTTACCTTCATATTCAATGTAATGTCCTTCCCATGCTTTTTTGTAATAACCATCTAGTAAATTGGCAGTCTCAATATCATCCCAATAAAAATCATGAAGCGTCTTTCCTACCATATCCTCTCGATTAATTCCCAATCTATACAGTAATTCTCCCTCGACAAAAGTATGAATAAATTCGTTGCTTTTTTGTACAAACTTAAAAATCATCCCAGTATCAGCAAAGCCTGGTTGTGAAATATATTTGGAATCCTTCATTTGTTTCGCCCCTAGTTAGTTAAAAAAATATAATATGGATTCTATATGATGAATCCCTTACTTTAAGTTTTTTTTACAATACTTGAAAATTAATTTGGAATCAATTATTTATTTCTAATGATTATTGTAATCGCTTTACAAATTATACTTTTCTTATTATAAGCTTGACCATATTGATTAGTCTAACAATACTTACCCATCAGGCTGCCAGGCCTTTATTAAAGAAGGAATGGATTAAAACAGGGACTCGTCTTTTTGATATTACTAAAAGGAAAGATATTTATTTCGTTAATTCGTCTATGGAGCGTTACATAAAAGCATAGAATTATGAATGACATTTTTCTTCATCTGTTCCTTCTGCTTTTGACGAGTCATCAAACCCCAGTGAACTTGTTTCACATGTAGAAAAGTTACAAATCAATACTCTACTGCGTGTCCGCATAGTGTCACAACTAATCTTGTTGAATATTAACCACTGCTTGTCCTGTGGATGTACGTTTTAATGAGATACTTTGTTCGCCACCGAATCCTTCATCTTCAACCGCCCACTTCGTCGGACCTTCTGTTGAATTGAAGAACCTGATTACTAAAACTCTATGGGCAACTACTGCTATGTGGGCTGAAATAACATACAACGTTTATTTAGCGGAAACGATGAAAAATGAGGGTGAAAGGAGGATTTTGTCTTGGTATTTTCCAAAGAGCATAAAATAGGCTGCTGAGCAATTTCATCTCAACAGCCTAAAAACAATCTAATGTTAGAATCATCAATTCTTTGACTGACGATAACCAGCTTCCTCTGCTTCTTCTTCCGTACAGAACCACTGCACGTTGTTCATCTTCTGGTCATAGTGGGCACCAGTTGGGACGTGGTAAATCTTTGAATTTTTGTTGCCTTTAATTTTATTTTCACAGCGCTCGTTTAGCTCCGCTGATTCGTCTTCTTCTTTTTCTTTTATACTTCTGGCTACTTCAGAGTTATAGCTTTTTTCTTCTACATAGTTTTCAATGCTCCAGATACCCAACTTGTTTTTTCGAGCTTGATCCTGCGTTTTACGAAATTCGTCCACATATTTCGTATTGGGAGGAAAGACCGCTACGCGTGCCAAACCTTTTGCCACAAGCTCTTCATTAAACAACTTGCTATCTACCCATATGTACGCAAGCAAACGGCCATAGCGATCGCGCTCTTCTGCATCAAACTCAAGCGTGACTTCTTGGTTTGTTAAGTGCTCTGTTGTATAGTCAGATGCTTCTGGTCCAAACGGTTGAACCTTTAGCTGCGGATGCTTTGTTTCAGGGGTGTCTACGAGAATGAGACGTACCGTTTCTTCCTTTCCATTTAAAAGTTCTACTTTGACTGTGTCTCCATCCACTACTCTCGTAACCTTTGCTGCTACTCCAATAACGTCTTCACGCTTCAGTGAAGACTCCACCTCGTTTTCATCTCCGGACTGACTTACATTTGTTTCTTCTTCTGTCGGCTGCGCTGCTTTCTTTTCGTTTGATTCACTTGTTTCTGTTCCACACCCGCTTAGAACTGCGAGTATTAAAATCAGGAGAAAACCAAGCGTCTTTTGTAACCTATTCAATTCATTCCACCTCTTACTTTTGCTTCCATTTATGCATAAAAAACAAAAAACTCGCGAATCGCTTATCACGAGTTTTTGTCTATAACTTTGTTAAAAAATTGATCGTATGACGTTAAATGATAATCTGCTTCAAGCGCATCGTTTTGAAAAGCACACGTTTTAATACCAAGCTCACGCGCAGGTTTTAAATCTAACTCACGGTCACCAATAACTAAATCAAGATGATATTTATCGTGAAGATACGCATAAGCTCCTGTATCCGGCTTACGCTTGTATCCATCGTCTTTTGTAATGATTTCTGTAAAATAGTCCTCCATCCCAAAGTACGCTAAAATAGCAAGAGTAGACTCGCGTGATTTATGCGTTACAATCACGTTTTTATCAGCCCACTTTAGTACGTCTTCTACATGGGGAAATGCCGGCTTGTCTTCAGGACTTAGCTGATGCTCAAGCACATGGAAATTTTCATCAAACACTGATTTTTCCACATTAAAGTGCTTAATCGCAACTTCCGATGAAATCTTCATTTGTTTCAAGATTTCAGCTTCCGTAACGGAATCGTCTTTTACAAGCTTTTTGAATGCTTTTACTATTGTTGGATATGTATCGAAAATGGTACCATCAAAATCCCATAAAATGTTCATCTTATCAACCTCTCTTTTTCAAAACCGTTCTAATCATACCAAACTTTTGGCTCGATGTCATTTGAATTTCGAATTCGTTTTTAATTATCATTTTCTTGTCATTTTCGTTTTTCGACTTTAGTTATTCGCTTTTAGAAAATATTATTGCTGATTTAGCGATCAAACTCAAACGAGAAAATAAAGAATGGCTGAAATAATAAAAAGAACGTTGGGGTAGTATTCTCTCCTTCGCTCTTTTTATATGTCTTCAGCTTAATTTGAACAAAATATTCTGACGATTAAGTTAAACGAGAAGAATTTTTTGTTTTTGGGATAAATAATAAACCAATCACAATGCCAATCACTGCTGGTACAATCCACCCTAACCCTTGAGTGTATAAAGGTAACCAAGCAAATATGGACGGCAATCCTACTGGTACAAGTCCGTCGTATACGCTAACGATTCCTGTCAATAAAAGCGTACTAATATAGATAACGTTTGACCCTTGAAAATAAGAGTGAAAAAACGAAAGCACAACAAGCATGATCGTTAGCGGATAAATCATAGTCAGTATCGGAACAGATAGAGAAATGATCTGGTTAAGTCCCACATTTGTTAGCAGTAAACTCCCAATCGTTAGTACTGTAACAATTTTCTGATAAGAAACATTTGGAAGAATACTTGTAAAATACTGAGCGCAAGCTGTAATTAGCCCAACGCACGTTGTAAAGCAAGCAACCCCTACAGTAGCTCCTAATAAAATAACACCCGCAGCTCCGTAAAATTGCTCTGCTGCTGCTGTTAAAAGCTCGCCTCCGTTTCGGAACGTGGACACACTTCCCATTCTCGCTCCTAATACACCAATGAGTATGTACACGCTACATAAGGCAATACCTGCAATGATACCTGTTTTCATCGTCGTATTTATAATGGCTTTTCTCGCCGTAATACCTTTGGCTTTAATTGCCGAAATCACCACAATTCCAAACGCTAATGAAGCAATGGTATCCATCGTTAAATACCCTTCCATAAAGCCTGTAAAAAATGGGGCACTTTCATACTTTTCCGTTACGTTACCGAAGGACGGTTCAAGATTGAATAATCCTGTAAAACCAATTAAAGCAATTGTCAGTAATAAAAATGGCGTTAGCAAACTGCCAATTCGATCTACGATTTTTGCTGGGTTTAAGCTAAGCCAGTATACAAGTGCAAAAAAGGCAATTGAAAAAAGCGCTAGAGATACACCACCTACGTTTTCTCCTAAAAATGGTGCTAGTCCCATCTCATAAGCTACGTTCGCACCGCGTGGAATTCCCATAAACGGTCCAATCATCAAATATAATACGGTTGTAAAAATAAGTCCAAATATCGGGTGTACCCTACCGCTTAGTGCTTGAACTCCATTATCCACTGTGGAAATTGCAATCACACCTAGTATTGGAAGTCCTACTCCTGTTAAAACAAAGCCAATCATCGCTGGCCAAAATGCTTCTCCTGCTTCCTGCCCTAAAAAAGGAGGGAAAATCAGATTTCCAGCTCCAAAAAACAGCGCAAACAGCATGAAACCAATTACGATATTGTCTTTAACAGTTAATTGTTTCATTTCGTTATATGCTCCTTTTACACAATAAAACTCGCCTCTCGAATGAGACGAGTGTATTGTCGAAAAATGTAGATATTTCATACACAAAGTGTAATTTTAACGAACAACAAACAAACTGTCAATACGTATATTGTTATTTTTCAAAAAATTCGTTACGAACTACCGCATCCGCTGCCACAGCTTGAACTCGAACAACTTGACCCTCCGCTATCTCCCCCACCATCAAAAAACGAATCATTGTTGTCATGACCACCGTGTCCGTGCTTATGGTCGTAATCATCCATGGGTGTGGAACAAGCATAGCCGCTGGAGTATGTTCCACTATCTGATGCTTCCGGCCGCTTCATCAACATATCCATATAATAGCCAAAGTCTTCAGCTGCATATAAGGAATAAAAAATAAAGGCTTGAAATAGCGTAGCTTCTGTTACTTTCTTTGACTTTTTAGAGAACGGCTCTTTTTTAGCATTTTGCTTTAGATGTTCAGCTTGCTTAATTTCACCTTTCATTTGACGAATAAGCGCTGTCTTAAGTTCATCCCATTCGTCGGAAGGCGTAAAATATTTATCAATTAGCTTTTCTTCGGATAGTTGATGAAAATCTTTCAGTATAGAACGCGGAATAGGATGTTGGAAAAACCTCCCCCATAAAAGGCGACTATTATCTTTTACATCAAACAAATGCGTGTACAACCAGTCAAAGAACGCACGCTTCCCTGGCTCAGAGCTTGCTTCACTGTTCGTATTGGGCTGATGGTGTAAGAACCGGCTATAAAATTCTTTTGTAAATCGCTCATAGTCCATCGTAAACATAATCATTTCATGCCACACATCATCTACTTTGGAGCTAAACATGGGGACATTCTTAATAATAGCGTTCATTACAAAGTAGCGCTTAAGCTCAAAGGTCGCCCACTCTATTTCATGAGGCTTCATCTCGTGCTCTTTCGCCACTCTTTCCTTCACCTGTTCAATATATGAAGTAGATAAAGAGCTTTCGAAACTCTCTTCGAGTGCAGCTCCTTTTTCCCCATATCGAATACCGAGGTGATTTGGCACTTCTCGGTCATAAAGAAATGATCGCTTTGGTTTTTGGCTCCTTGTTGATTTCACAATAATAATTACAGCAATAATAACTGCTGCTACAATAATTAGAACTCCCACTTTTATTTTCTCTCTCCTCACTCTTCAATCTCTATCTCTTACCTATATTGTATATTTTACCATATATCAAATATGTCAAGGTAACTATCTTTTTTACTACAATAGATATGGTGAATAATGTTTATTTTCATTCAAAAAAGAACCCCGAATGTTGGAGTTCACTTGTTCAGAAGCTTAAGAAGACTTCTTAACTAACCGATTAACTCTAGAAATTCACAAATAAAAAACGCTTGGGATGGGATGTGATTCCCTAGCGTTTTTGTATTCCTTTATTTTACGAAAGCGTCTTTACTTTAACGATATTTATTCACCACGACCGATGGTATCGTTCAATCTTTTTCGGTATTTATCCTTCCATGTTTGCTCATCCTGCACAAGGTCATCGCAAAAAGCAGCTACGTCCTGGCCTGTGAGATCCGTCACTTTTTTCCCTTCTGCTGCTCCTTCTTCAAAAAGGTCGATAATTCCGCCAAAGATACGTTTGTTTCCTTCCCAATCGGTTGGACCACCACCAGCTGTCCACATATATTTTTGAATGGCTTTATAAGCGTTTCGATACTCGGTTGGAAGTGCTTTTGCACGAGATTCCATCGCTCGCCATTCTCTTTTTTCATCCAAACTTCCAATGATTTTCTCAAAGAAATTCATGTTATTTACCTCCCTTTATACTTTTCACTTTTAACTCATTTATTCTGCTTGATACAAAATCCCATTTCGTCCAAAATGCTTCAAGATGCTCTTGTCCCGCTGCGTTAAGTGTATAAAACTTTCGAGGTGGTCCCATAGTGGATGGTTTTTTCTCGATGTCTACAAGCTTATTTTTCTCAAGCCTCATAGTAATCGTATACACTGTTCCTTCAACTACATCAGTGAAGCCAAGCTGACGCAATTGCTGCGTAATTTCATATCCGTACGTTTCGCCTCGGCTGATAATTTCAAGGACGCAGCCTTCAAGCACCCCTTTTAGCATTTCTGTAATATTTTCCAAATGTTCACCCTCCATTGGTACTTTACATTATTTTGATTAAACTCTTACATAAAAGATGTTTTATAAATCACTAATAAGTAATACTAACTACCACTATATAGTATCACATATTAGTGATTAGTCAAGAAACAAGCAATGTTTAATGAGATATAAGACCTTCTAACTTATTTAGACTGACCCTCCTATTCAAGAATGGTTAAGTATCAATAGCTATCTTTTCATTTTAATCATGACTAATCGTTTTTATATAAGATAAAAGAAAAGACCAAATCTATGCGATTTGGTCTTTTACTTAATAGCCTATTCCCTATGTCTCTTCAATGAAACGACTTGTTTGCCATTCAGCTTATTTTTATTAAACCCTATTCTTCTGGAATTTCATCAACCTCTTCAACTTTCACAATACCGTTTGTACTGAACTCTAGATCAAAATACGCTTTGACGATATCACCTTTTTCAAGCCCTTTTGGCAGCGGTTCGTTTACCTTTGCCTCCAAAAATGAAATACCAGTTCCTTCTTTTGTCGTTCCATAGTAGCGTCCATCTTCTACTTTATCAATTGTAATATAGTAAACTCGGTATTTACGCTCTTCTTTATCGCCTTTCACCTTTTCGTTAACAGTTTCTTGCGCTGGTAATTTATCTAACGTTTCTTCAGCTTGCTTGGCAGTTGGCGTTGTTCCTCGATTCGTAAACTGCACGACAAGTAGGCCTAAACAAACCACAAGTAAAATAAGTAATATAATTTTCTTTACTCCTAAAGACAAAATGTGTGCCTCCTTACACCTTTATGTATATCGTGATCATGTTGCACAAAAGTGATTATACACGATAACGACTCAAAAATATGTGTAAAATTTGTAACATAATCAAAATATGAGAAAGTACCTATGTAAACACTTAACCATACATTACCATAAAACTCTTGCTTAAAATGCACCATTTCTTTATTTTATCGTTGATAATGCAGGGTTTTATAGTTATTTAACGTATGTGGCTAAAATTATTGGATAAAGAAGGATTGTCTGGTTTTCTTGTCGAACCTATACATAAATTGTAATCATATTGTTACTTGACGTCACGTAATATGCTTTTTGAAGTCAAAAGGGAGGGAACGAAATGAACTTACTAATCATCAGCTTTTTAGCAGCAGCTGTTCTTGCATTACTGGCAAGACTTTGGTTTCTAAAAACCAATCCACGCTCGGATGACCAAACTGTTCATAAGCCTATCGTTTCAGTTACTGGGCAAGTAAAATCAGCAGAAGGAATTGATCAAGTTGCCATTTCAAAAATTGAAATGTATGAAGAGCATTTATTAATTAACCGAGTAGCTATGATTCCTCTCCACCGCATTCAGCGTGCTGAATTTATCAAGCACGTCAAAAATGAAAAAGGCGTTAAAGGTGCACCTGTCCAGCGTTATTTTGGAGAACTGACAATCCATTTCACAAATAAAAATGGAGCGGAAGCGTCAATTGTTTGCAGCACGCCAAAAAAGAATCAGTTTCACCATATCTATCAATATGATGTAATGAAAAAGACGCTTAACAAAGCGTTAGGTATTGAAGATTTACAAAATCACCTTGCGTTCCGCGAGCCTTACGAACTATAATCTGGTAATTTTTTCTTATCGGTATCATAAACCTCCTTTTATTGCACAAGCTATATCATATACATACCCAATCTAAGGAGGTTTTCATCATCGATCCAATTCAATTCCTAAAGTACTTCTGTTCCTTCGCCGGAGCAGGGTGCTTAGCATTTACGTATTATCATATGTTTAAAGGAAATAAAAAAGAAGACAAAGAAAGCAGTACGGATTGAGTACTGCTTTCTTTGTGCTTATTCATTTGTTTAAGTATGGTAAAATAAGTATACCCTACACTGAACGGAGCGGTGCAAATGGATATTTATGATTATTTAGACCTGCTACAAAAAGATATACAAACTTCTCCTATACAAGAAATTGAACAGCGCTATTTTGATATTTGCACAAAACTTTGCGGAACTGATATAGCAAAAGCTATTCAACTCGTTTCATTAAAAGACTACCAAGAGGCATTACAAGATCTCTTGGCTCATGGTTTAACAGTTGCATATTCTGAAGGTGCCAAAGCCATTTACTTTGAGTACGACTTAGATAATGATTGGGATAGTACGCTTTTTATCTGTGAAGATTATCAGCCACTTGAAGAGGACGATGATGAGTGGGCATGTGAATGGGTTGATGAAATAAATGGACCCAGTCTAGCAACGTTTGGCAATTTATATGAATCTCATGGCTTCGACGATACAAACGAAGCCATAGGCTCAACACTTTATCTCATTGTACGGACAGTTTTAGAATACATGAGAGCTTACAATGAGGTGAATGCTTTTCCTAAAGTGAACGTTTGTATTGGATTTCATGATCAAGATCCCGCAATGAGAATTAATGAGGCAGCGAGCGTTTTATAATATGAATCGTCATGAGTTTTCATCTCAAAATTTACATATTCTTATTACGCTTGCTGTAAATCAAGAACTCTCTCACAAAACGTTGGTGGATTGGTGCTCTCTCTACATACATGAAACCGATGAAGGTGATAATCAAAACCTTTTGTTGAATGATAAAGCAATAGATATAGACGCTCAGTGGAAGTTGTTTCTTTCAAATACGTTCACGCTATCTGAGTTACAAACTCTTAACTTAGACTTGATTAAAATACCAGTTCAATGGCTGAAGGATTGGCTAGAAAAGCTTTAACCTATTTAGTTTACTAAAACAAAACCACACCTATAACCGGTGTGGTTTTGCTTTGATTAAAACGCCCAGTTCCCTTTTCTAAACACAGGCTCGCTTGTACCGTCAGCTTTGATGCCGTCGATGTCCATTTCAGCTGAGCCAATCATGAAGTCAACGTGGGTGATGCTGTCGTTTTATAGTGGAAAATTAGGGTTCTGTGACCAATCCGTGACCACTGTGTGACCACAAAATTCATGCTCTCAAGCTTGTTATTAACGGTTTCCTAACACAGGCTCTTCATAAATACACTAAATAAAAAGGAGAGCAAATTGTTTTGCTTTCCTTTTTTACTATCTTTATTCTTATTACATATTTGTTTGTACTTCTTTACTGAAATTGCTTTGCTACTTCCAGTATTTTATCTTTGTACAACGAAATCTCATCTACATTATTTAATTTATAAATAGTTTTTTCTTCATCATTTATTTGTATATACTTATTAGCTGTATTAAACCCTAGCCTGCAAACCCATTTTCGAATACTGTCATCTAATAACACATTAAAATAGCTTTTATTATCTCGATAATGAACTCTATTTGAGTCAATTTCCTCTTTTAATAGCAACTTTACAAAAACATACCCTTCTATTTCTTCCTCAGTTGTAACAATGGTTTCGATAGTAACTTTATCTTCAGCTACATTTTCATTCTTTGGAACTTCTTCCTTTTCTACTACATGTTCTTCATTGGTATCGGAGGAGTTTAAAGCTTTTTGAAGCTTATCATTTACCTTCTCATTTACAAATTGTGCTAAAGATTTCTTTACTATTTCCCTGAAATTATCTATCACTTTCTTTGTTTTCACACCTTGATAAACATCACTCAAAATAAATTTAATAAACTCATCATTTGGTTCTTCCCATTGTTGATTTAAAAATTGTTTGATTTCACTTGTGTACTTTAGTTCAGAGGCTGTAGTGAGAACATTTTCTACATTAAACACATTTTTTCTAAACTTTGCTATCTCATGTATATCGTTGTCTCTAAATTCAAGTAGATTAAAAACAAAGAAGGGCTTAATATCCATTCTATTTGGCTCTTCTAAGTCTGTATAAAATCTATATTCAATACCATTCGTTAGAATAGCAAATTTAGCTTTAGTCGTTCCAAAGTATCTAAATAGTTGAGAATCATGCTTTAGAAGTTTTTCATGTACACTTTTCGCTTCAATTAATATTACTGGACTTCCACTATCCATGATTGCATAATCAATCTTTTCACCTTTTTTTATACCAACGTCCGCTATAAATTCTGGAACAAACTCTTCGGGATTAAAGACATCATACCCTAATGCTTGTATCAAAGGCATAATCAAAGATGTCTTTGTTGCTTCTTCAGTCTTAATGTTATCTTTAATTCTTTCAATTCTGCTAGAAAGAGTTTTAATTTGTTGAATGAAATTTTCCATTTTATCTCCCCCCTATGTACTATTACTATGCTTAAAAAGGGAAACTATGAAATCATTTCAATACCTCTACATGCCTGAAGAAGGCATGGTGGAAGAAAGCTAACGCTCATACCGTCGAGCATACGCCTGATGCAGAGCTTAAAATGAAGCTTGGCGAAACAGAGATTAAAGGGCTGTTAGCTGATTTCGGGGAAAATATTCACTTAGCGAAAGTGAACGGACGCTACGTGGCGTTAATTGAAGCGGAATCGATTCTGTTTGAAAAAGGTGCGTCTCCGATTGAGTTTCATAAGCCAGGTGATTTGCACGGGATTATTGAAAAAAATCAGCAGTAAGCGTTGGGAAGAATAAAAACTAAGCTCTTTTCAAAAATTTGTGACTATTGTTATAATCTAAAGATAGTATTACCAAAGGGTTTCAAGATAATTTAGTGACCACAAATCTGACCGCTCTTTTAAACAATTGTATGACATAAATTATTTTGAAAAATTGTCTTAAAGGTTCGTAATGTAAGGTTTCCTTTTAACTTCTCTTTTAAGTTCTAAAAATGAAAAGGCAGTAAGCTGATTTGCCCACTACCTTTTTGTGGTTAACTCTACTATTTTACTACACAAGTGGACTTTCTAAAAAAGCACCTACTTTGTCATGCCCATATTTAAAAAATTCAATAGCTGACGAAGGTCTTAAAAATTGATTAAACATTCTTTCAAAAATACCATCAGATAACATTTGCTTAACATTTTTATACTCAATTTCGATTGCTTGTCCTTTATGTTCAAACACTTTTGAATGAACTTGAGTAGTATTAAACCTAGCTGTTTGTTTTTTGGATAAAATATTAACATTTACCTCCTTATCCTCAAACATCTTCAACCATTTATCTATATCTAGAGACATGTAAATCACTTTTTCTCCATTAATTAACTTTACTTTGTCATTTATACTAAATGGGTGTAAAAATAAAGGATAAGACAATGGTGAGCTAACAGAACTTCTCAAATCAATTGTTGGAAAGTCTATACCGACAGATTCTTTCCACATGTCAAAACCTGTATGAATAGACATTTTTGAGGTATTGTACACACCCACAATAAGACAACCATCGATCGTTCTAAGTGAATAATTTCTTTTATCTACTTCTTTCATCATAGATGCTACGACTTCGTCAAAGTGTTCTGTATAAAATGTCTCCTTAACAGTTTGAATGTTAAGCCCAGTCACTTCGTCTGTTCCAGAGCCCGTATTAATAATTTTTGCTTTATTTAATGCCGTTGATTTTTGTTTAACATATCGATTAAATTGTTTTTTAAACTTTTCATCTTTGTCTTCCAACTGATAATGTAATCTTCTATCACACGGTATTTCTTCATATTCTTCAACTATTTTTGCAATTTCATCATTCACCTTTCCTTCTTTTAATTCTATCAGTTTTATATCAGGGCTATCCAATTCTCTTACTAATAAGTCACCCACTTGAATAAAAGACGTAATATCATTTACTAATGGGAATGTAGTTTTATCACTATTAAAAATTTCTTCCACTACTTTTAAATCATGTTTTAAATTAGAATTGAATATTTCTACTTGTGAAGTGAAACTATATAATCTTCTAATTATTGTTCTATCAAATCCTAATAATTGCCATGCGATAGTGTCTGCAATCTTTCTTAACACACTTTCTTTATATTCAATAACCTTCAAGTTATATTTTGACTTTTCAAGAGATTCTTTACTCGCTTTCTGTTTATTTAATTCTTTAATCAGTTTTTTTATTGTATCTCGCTTTTTCCCTAATTGTAATAAATTTTGTATTATTAGATTTTGTGCTTTCATAAATCCTATGTGTACATTTGAAATAAACTCAACATTTTTTTCTTTACTTTTTGAGAGTTTTCCAACAAAATCAATACAGCATAACAAAACGTTAGTCCTTCCTTACACACATTCAATTATCCTGCCAGCGTCCCTCACTAATTAAAATCTCTTTTAACCTTTGAAACATTTTGGGATGAAAATTAACTGACTGGGGATGATTATTTATTTCAGTAGGATTTAAAACATCATTTGAAACCATCCATATTTTTTCCTTATCGTTCTTATCTTGATATACATTAATCACAAACGAAATGGTCCTACTACTTTCCTTATTAGATTTATAAATTTCCCCTCTAAAAAATTGTTGTTTACTCAATTAATTCACTCCCTATTTTTTATACCCGTTCTTCCCATTTTAATTCAGGGAACTGTACTTTAAGTCTATGTATTTCATGTAACTTCTCAATGATATATTTTTGAATACTTTCAATATGATCTGATTCTGCTAAAAAGCTTAAAAGAGATTTACCTAGATATACTCTAAAATAGTCTTTTTCATCTTCGGGACTCTCAAAAATCCATTCTTCATTCTCAATACAGAAGGTATTAATTGCTTTGATAAGCTCATCTTTCCTTCTACAATTAGGACCTATCTCTAAGAATACCGTAATATCTGGATATTCTTCCTCTGTAAACCTGAATCCGCAACCAATGAATTTCCAATCACTTTGATCACTAATCGAAACATATCTATTGAAAGTCCTTAGCTGATTCGCTCTATTTGACCATTGCATGGGCTTTCCAAAAAGTTGTATAAATATTTCTTTTACCTTACCATTTAGTGTTTCATCTAACATAGATTGTAATTTATAAAGATTCTGTAATGCATATATATCAGTTGGTGTAAATTTTCTGCTTTTATTCAATTCATTAACCTCCATGTATTTAAGCACTTCGTTTACATATAAATCTCCTTTAAAAGTCATTAACCAATTGTAAAATTGGAACCACTGTAGCTGGTTAAATTTTGTTCCTTTTTGAAAGTATCCGCTTTTCTTCTTTGGATCATATTTTCTAGTGATGTAAAATAAGTAAGTATAATAACCTTTGACATTATGACTATGAAGGTGATCGTAATACCTTTTTAATTGTAAAGTACCTTCTCCAGTTCCTAACTTATTTTCAAAAAAGATGATGTGCCTTCCTTTTTCGTTCTCAAATGTAATAACTAAATCTGGTCGGCTATCTGTATCATGGTCTAGTATTTTATAAAACGTTTTTTGAGTATTAACTCTAATATTCCAAGCAGATTCAAAGTGACCGTTAGAAAACTTATTTAAGAAACTAGTTAAGATTTCTTCTTTACTAAAAATTGGTGCAATAACTTCGGTTAAATAATCTTCTAATGGATTAAAAGTATAAGTTTTAACTAAATTGTACATTTTTTCAAATGTTGACTGCATAGATTCACCTCCAGTTAGAATATTTTACTTTAAGAATTTCAATCGAATCATTACATAGTTTTCCTCGAATCTATCTCTTTGTTTCAACCCTTAATTCCATGCCTCTTATTATCAAAGTGCATCTTTTCTTCCATTCTTAATCATATTTTTAGGTAAATTATACCATAATCAAACAAAGTTTGATCATCACCTAAAAAATATTTAGATTTTTACTTAGATTGCACTACTCCTATTCTCTATATCTAACTTTCTATACTGTAAGCCCGAAATATAAAAAATAGCGCACCTTCACGGTACGCACGACGAACGGCCAGCTAACTGAATTTTTTTCAGTTAGCTGGCTATTTTGCACATGTGGCTTGAATATTCTCTGACCATGGCATGTAATTATGTAAAATCTCAGGGTGTTGATGAAACGATATATTAGGTAATTCCGTCATCAGCTTTACCAAGTACTGATAAAAATCAATTCCGTTTGCTTTGGCCGTTTCAGCCAAACTCAA
>NZ_LWBK01000042.1:0-23452 GCF_001614195.1 Bacillus sp. VT 712
AGCAGTCTAAAAATCCCTTCTCCAAGCCCCTGCATCATTTTCATTCCAAGATAGTTATAGGGCTTAATTAGTTCAACCGCCACTTTCCCGTCTTTAATTTCCATAGCCATCTCACGATCAATGTTGTTGAAATAAAAGGCGCGCGCCATCCAGGACACAGCTACATATGTTGTCATCTGCGTCATTGATAGCCCTTGAATATTTTCTTTCCCTCCGTAAATAGCAGACCATAGGAAATAGTAGGCTCCAATATTAATCGCATAGATTAATATACCGCTGTAGTAATTCGTTCGATACGCAAGCATCATTAAGAAACGAATGCGTATCATTTCAATATATTTATCCATTCACAACACCTTCTTCATAGATGTTACGAATAACTTCTTCAGTTGAAATTTCATGAATACTTAAATCAGCAATTTCGTATTTCGCTGCTACTTTAGCAATTAGCTGTGACATGCTATCTCCTTTGTTCTCAAGATTAGCAACCCAGCTGTTGAGGCGGTCTCCCCTCACCCACGTAACAGGTAACCCCTGTGTAATTAATTGCAGCTGTTCTTGAAGTGGTTCTTTTGTAAATTCAAATATAACCTGTTTCATATCTCCCCAGTTAGAACGCAGCTTTTGTAGCGAACCATCATAAATAATGTTTCCTTCATCCAACATAACGACGCGCTCACATAAGGCTTCAATGTCAGCTAAATCATGCGTTGTTAATAAGATTGTTGTATTGTATTTTTCGTTAATTTCTTTTAGGAACTGACGAATTTTTAGTTTCACTAATACATCTAGCCCAATGGTTGGCTCATCTAAAAAAAGCAGCGGTGGATTATGAATAAGTGCTGCCGCTAACTCACATCGCATTCGTTGACCAAGAGATAGCTTTCTCACAGGCTTATCTAATAATGGACCAATATCCAGCGTTCGAATCACGTGCTCCATATGGTTGTTATAATCTTCATCTGATACTTTATATACTTTTTTTAGTAGCCGAAACGATTCTTGAACAGCAATATCCCACCAAAGCTGTGAACGCTGACCAAATACTACCCCAATGGTACGCGTAAACTGCTCACGCTCTTTATGAGGGTTCATTCCGTTCACTTGAATCTCACCGCTAGTTGGTGTTAAGATTCCCGTCAGCATTTTAATGGTCGTCGATTTCCCTGCTCCGTTTTCTCCGATATATCCAACCATTTCACCTTGTTTGACTGTAAACGAAATATCGTTTACAGCTTTTAATACTTTATAATTTCTTGTAAACAAGTCACGAAACGCACCTTTTAAGCCTGAACGACTCGAATAGGCCTTAAATTCTTTTCGCAACCCCTTTACCTCAATTGCATTTGTCATCTCGTTTCCTCCATCTATTCAACTAGTTTTATCTACTATTTAAATTGTTCATGCACAGTTTTCTATCATACACCTTCTACAATGTTTTTCAAGAAACAAATAAGTTTGGTAGAATAGAACGTGGAATTATACTTTAGGAGGCATATTATGCAGTTTACGAAATCAGAACAGCTTCACGGAGAAGCACTTCAACATATTGTCGGCGGTGTAAACAGTCCGTCTCGTTCATATAAAGCAGTAGGTGGCGGATCCCCAGTTGCAATGGAAAAAGCAAAAGGCGCTTATTTTTGGGATGTTGATGGAAATAAATATATTGATTATTTAGCAGCATACGGACCAATCATCACGGGTCATGCTCACCCTCACATCACAAAGGCAATTACACACGCAGCGGAAACAGGCGTATTATACGGTACTCCAACTGCTCATGAAGTAAAATTTGCAAAAATGTTAAAAGAAGCGATGCCTGCAATGGATAAAGTTCGCTTTGTCAACTCTGGAACAGAAGCTGTCATGACAACAATTCGCGTAGCGCGAGCATATACAGGTCGTGACAAAATCATTAAATTTGCTGGTTGCTACCACGGACACTCAGACCTTGTGCTTGTCGCAGCGGGATCTGGCCCTTCAACGCTTGGCACACCAGACTCAGCCGGCGTACCAAAAAGTATTGCAAAAGAAGTTATTACCGTTCCATTCAACGATATTCAACCATTTAAAGAAGCTTTAGAAAAGTGGGGAGACCAAATTGCTGGTGTCCTGGTCGAACCAATCGTAGGGAATTTTGGAATTGTCGAGCCGCATCCAGGCTTTTTAGAACAGGTAAATGAACTAACACACGCAGCAGGTGCACTTGTTATTTATGATGAAGTCATCACCGCTTTCCGATTCATGTATGGTGGTGCCCAAGACTTACTTGGTGTGAAGCCAGACTTAACAGCATTAGGAAAAATCATCGGTGGAGGCCTTCCAATCGGAGCATACGGTGGTAAACAAGAAATCATGGAAAAAGTTGCTCCTTTAGGTCCCGCTTACCAAGCTGGAACAATGGCCGGAAATCCAGCTTCCATGCTTTCTGGAATTGCGTGCTTAGAAGTATTAAAAGAAGAAGGCGTATACGACAAAATGGACAAGCTTGGTGCGATCCTTGAAGAAGGTATTTTAAAACACGCTCGTACATATAAAATGCCAATTACTATCAACCGTTTAAAAGGTGCGCTAACGCTTTACTTCACAACAGAGACAGTCACTAACTATGAACAGGCTGAAAATACAGACGGTGAATTGTTTGCAAAATTCTTCAAGCTCATGCTTCATCAAGGTATTAATTTAGCTCCTTCGAAATACGAGGCTTGGTTCTTAACAACAGAACATACGGAAGAAGATATCCATGTGACGTTAGAAGCCGTAGAAAAAGCTTTTGAGCAGCTAAGCAAAGAATTGTAATCCTTCTTTTTCTTGTAAACTAATTGAACATAAAAATACTTGTCGAAAAATCCCGTTATTTAACGGGATTTTTCTTATTCCTTCCTCTTGATATCCACATGCAAACCTTGTATAGTATGTTATTGTTTATATAATTCAAGATGGGTTATGTATACTATAAAGAAGCTTTTATTTATTTTATCAAAATCTCATGTATAGAAAGGACTATGAAAGCATGAAACTTGGTGCCCGCATTTTAAAAACGGGAATTGCCATTACACTTTCATTGTTAGTCGCTGAATTGCTCAATCTGCCATCACCCACATTCGCAGCAATCGCAGCAGTTTTTGCTATTCAGCCTTCAATTTATCGCTCGTATTTGACAGTTTTGGAGCAAATTCAAGCTAACGTCATCGGAGCGTTACTAGCAGTTGGGTTTGGACTTTTATTCGGCACACATCCGTTTATTATTGGTTTAACGGCTGTTATGGTAATTACGCTTAATTTAAAGCTAAAAATCGGCAATACAATTGGCCTTGCGCTGGTAACCGTTATTGCTATTATGGAAAGCCCTAGTGATGACTTTGTTCAGTTTGCAGTCATCCGCTTTGCAACCGTCTTATTAGGGGTCTTTTCAGCGTTTATTGTAAACTTAATTTTCTTACCACCAAAGTATGAAACAAAGCTTTATTATAAAATTGTTGGTACAACTGAAGAAATTATTAAGTGGATTCGTATGAATATCTACCATGCTTCTGAATATACGCTGTTAAAAGAAGACATTGAGAAAATCAAGGATCAGCTAACGAAAGCCAATCAGCTGTTTGATTTCTATAAAGAAGAGCGAACGAATTCAAAGAAAAAGGTATTTGTTAAATCTCGAAAACTTGTGCTTTTCCGCCAAATGATTACAACAACCTCCCATGCTCTTAAAACATTAAAGCAGCTGCATCGTCTTGAAAATGATATTCAACACATGCCACAGTCGTTTCAGAATCTCATAAAATCTGAGATGGAATGCTTGCTAATGTATCACGAGCAGGCTCTGTTAAAGTTTATTGGTAAGCTAAAAGTTCAATTAACAACATCTGTACCAACTGAAGCATATACAAAAAAGCGTGCATTAATTGATGCATTTATGAAATATAAGCTGCTTGAAGATGACGAAGATAACAAGATGTTGTATCACTTATTTCCTCTCATCGCAAGTATCATTGAATACAGTGAAGAGCTAGAGCATTTAGATCGATTAATCGATAGTTTCCACAATTATCATAAGGAAGACAATGCACTTGAAATTAATCATGAGCGAGAACAAGATTAAAAAAGCCAGGTACCTACCTGGCTTTTAATTTTGCCCTAACTGCTGTACAGTGAACAAATCATAGTAATATCCTTTTTTCTTCATTAGCTCTCCGTGAGAACCCTGTTCAACGACTTTTCCATCCTGAACGAGTACAATTTCATCCACATGTGTGATGGTTGACAAACGGTGCGCCACGATAAACGTCGTTCGTTCCTTCGCAAGCTTTTCAAGGGTTTCTTGAATGTAATGTTCACTTTCTAAGTCCAATGCAGATGTTGCCTCATCAAAAATTAAAATCGGTGGGTTTTTCAAAAATACGCGAGCAATGGAGACGCGCTGCTTTTGCCCACCTGAAAGCTTCATTCCTCTTTCTCCCACTTTCGTATCATAACCGTTGGGCAATTTCATAATGAAGTCATGGGCGTTAGCTGCTTTCGCGGCTGCTACAACGTCTTCATCTGTGGCACCCGGTTTTCCCAATAGAATATTGTTACGAATCGTATCGCTAAATAATACCGTATCCTGCAAAACGATTCCTATTTGATCGCGCAGATTTTTCGTTTGATAGTCTTTTACGTTTACACCATCAATTAAAATTTCCCCGGAAGAGACATCATAAAAGCGTGGAATAAGGCTAATGATAGTTGATTTACCGCCACCACTCATACCTACAAACGCTACCGATTTTCCTTGTTCAACATCCAAGTTAATATCGTGCAGGATATACTCATCTTCTTCATACGCAAATGATACGTTATTAAACTGAACTGCTCCCTTAATCTCTAGAGCGTCTTTCGCATTAGGCGAGTCTACAATGTCATATTGTTCATCAATAAATTCAAACATTCGGTCCATAGAAGCAACGGACTGCGTTAATGTTGTTGATGAGTTTACAAGTCGACGCAGCGGGTTATATAACCGATCAATATAGCCTACAAACGCCACCATAGTACCAATCGATAAATTTTCGTTAATAACTTGATAACCAGCAAACGCAATAACAATTAACGGGGCTAAGTCCGTAATCGTATTCACCACTGCAAATGTCTTAGCATTCCAATTTGTATGATCAATTGCTTTTTGTAAAAAATTACGGTTCTGATCATCGAACTGCGCTTGCTCATGATTTTCAATCGCAAAGCTTCGAATAACTGAAATTCCCTGTACCCGTTCATGTAAATGACCTTGTACTTCAGCTAATGCTTGAGAGCGTACACGAGTTAAATGACGTAGCCTACCATAAAAATATCTAACGGATAAAGCGTATAATGGCAGTAAAATAATAGATACCAATGTTAGTGGCACGTTCATTGTAAACATAATAATAATAGCAATTACTATGGTGAACATATCAAGCCAAACATTCATTAAACCCGTGATTACGAAGTTTTTCGTTTGCTCTACATCGTTAATGACACGCGAGATGATTTCACCTACACGCGTATTAGAATAATAACGAAGGCTGAGCTTTTGAATATGATCAAACAGCTGGTTTCGAATATCATACAATACTTTGCTTGATACCCACTGCGCATAATATTGACGATAATATTCAACTGGAGGGCGTAAAATTAAAAAAACAAAGAAAGAACCACCCATGATCATCAACAACTGCTTTATTTTTTCACTGTCTGATAATGTATCTGAATCAATAACGTCATCAAGTACGTATTTTAACAGCAGTGGAATTAATAGTGGAATTGAAAACTTTACCACACCAATTAAAACTGTTCCAACAATTTGCCACTTATATGGCTTTACAAATTCCATATACCGCCTGATGCTCCCCACTTGTTCTCTCTCCCTTCTTCCTCTAAATGGCTATGCCTATTAAGCCTCTTTTATAATGTAACATTCTGCACACTTTCATATGCGGTTTTTAAGCTCTGGTACTCAACATAAAAAAGCATCATATAGGTCAAATTTCTAGATCCTATAATGACGCTTATATCCGTGCGCTTATGCATGTCGATATGTTAAAAAACGCTCATACCACGTATCGATAAATTCTGGTGCAAACGGTCCTTTACGTTGGCGAATCCAGGTTTTCAAATGCTCAACATGAGTATGTAAAATACGGTCTACCGCTTCTGGGTAGTTCATTTCTTGACGATGTTTTTCGTACTCATCTTCATCTAGAAGCGTATAGGTCATATCTGGGTATACTTTAATATCTAAATCATAATCAATGTACTTCAGCGCTTCTTGGTCATGCGTAAATGGTGAACTAATATTGCAATAATAATAAATACCATCTTCACGAATCATACCAATCACGTTAAACCAATATTGCGAATGGAAATAACAGATGGCTGGCTCTCTTGTAATCCACGTTCTACCGTCTGATTCTGTTACGACCGTGCGATCGTTTCCTCCAATCATCAGGCTACTTGTCGATTTTAAAACCGTCGTCTGATCCCACACACGATGAAGCTTGCCATCGTGCTTATAACTGTGTATTTGAATTGTTTCTCCTTCCATTGGAAATCCCATCTCCACTCCCTACTTTCATTTTGACTATCACAATTACCTCACGTACGCTTTTAAGTAGTCACAGCCTAGTCTTATATGTCATTACTTCTTTTAGTTAAAACCATCGATGCTTTTTATCAAAGCGGTAACATATCTGCTTTCTAAACAGTGACCTTGTTTCGTATATACATTGTCCTCTCCTATTTATTATAACGGTTTCTCTTCTATTTTAAAACAAATGTGATGTGGTTCTTCTTGAATAAAAAAGCTGCACCTCTCTTTTTAGCAAGGAAACATCCTTTAAAAAGAGAGGTGCAGCTTTCCTTTAACGAGATACCGGATAGTGGGAATCCTTTTTGTATGAAGAGATAATCTCTTCTGTTTGTACCTCAAAAGTTTGCTGAATTTCTTTTAGCCTTTGCTTCATCACGCTAATTTCTCCGCGGATACAATCCAGCTTTGCTTCTGCCTGTAGTTTAATAAGCTCTTCTTCAATTTGTTGACAGCGTTCAATTTCTGATTGTAAAAACAAAAGTTGGTCCATCGTTTCTAATTGTTGAGACACTAATTTTGTAAATTGCTCCATGTCTTACTCCTCCTTCTAGTAAACAGCTCGTTCACTTCTTTCATTTCAGGTAGGTAACACATTTATAAAGCAGAATCTGTTGAAATTGAAATCAGAACGCTCTTGGGTATAAGTCCACTTTTAAGATTCTGTTCTTTCACCTTTAATTCCTTTGACGAGATATGTAAAGTTTCGAGAGCTTTTGTCAAATTAAAAAGCAAAGCCATGATCCTTCATAAGAATCTTGGCTTCGCTTTTACCATTAACCTTGGTATTTACCAGAGTTTTGGTTTTTCTTTGCTTCAGCTTGTGCGTTTTGTTGCTTCACTTGTTGCACATCTGTTTCGCTAGCAAATTCTGCACCGTATTGGTTGTTTGCAGCTTGTGCGTTTTGTTGCTTTACGTTTTGCGCGTTTGTTTTGTTTGGTTGTTTTGCCATTGTAATCACCTCCACAAAAATTAATATGTCCAGGTGATTACGGCGATATACACTCTTTTTTATTTTAGTTTATTACATCAGTAAAGAACGTCCGCCATCTACGATAAGCGTTTGACCACAAATCATATTGGCTTTATCTGACACTAAAAATTGAACCGCATCTACCATATCATTTGGCTCAACCATTCGACCTGTTGGCGTATGTTGACGCGCATCATCTAACAGCTCATTGCGATTTGGGAAATGCTTTAACGCTTCGGTATCAACGGCTCCTCCAGATACAGCATTCACAATGATGTTTTTCGGAGCTAACTCTACCGCAAGATATCGAGTTAATGCTTCAACGGCTGCTTTTGAAACTCCTACCGTTGTATAGTTTTCTAAATAGCGAATCGAGCCCAGTGAACTGATGGTTACAATTTTGCCGCCCCCGACTTTTTCCATTCTTTTTGCCGCTTCTTGCGCACAGAATAAATAACCTTTGCTGTTAATATCCATTGTCCAGTCCCAGTGTGTTTCTTCAAGCTCCATTACAGGACGTAAAACACCAGATGCTGCATTGCTAATAAATACATCCAAGCGCCCGAAAGCTTCGTCAATTTGCTCAAACATCTCTTTGATTTTTTCGACCTTACCGACGTTTGCTTTTACAACCAGCACTTCACGTCCGAGTGCTTTTACTTCTTCTGCTACTTCTAATGCTGCACTTTTGCTACGCGCATAGTTGAGGACGATATTGTATCCGTCCTTTGCAAGTCTTAGTGCAATTTCTTTTCCAATTCCACGACTGCTTCCCGTTACAAGTGCTACTTTTTGTTCCATATTATCTACTCCTTATGTATCGTTCTGTTCATATTGTACTTATATTTCTGTATAAGAAACAAGGGGAGATGAAAAAATAAGTCTGCCTAGATTCATTTGCTTACGATGCAAGAATGAGGCTTAATTAATGACAAGAAGGTGATGAAGCATGTACATAGGTCGTGATATGACTGAATTATCAATGATGGCAAAGACCGAATGGCGAGATAATGAGCTCGCATATTTTCATCATTCCCTCCAGCAAATCATGCCTTATTTAAATACTGAAGGCCAAGGTATTCATCGTCAAATTATAGAAGAAATTGAAAATCGTGGCGGTCTGCATCGAAATGAAGATGATTACACGCACTCCACCAACGTAATATATGATTAAACACAACAACAAAGAGACTGTGAACAACCACAGTCTCTTTTCATTAAGTAATTTTATGGTATTCCTTTAGAATTTTTTGATGAGACACCGGAAACGCATATTCTTCTATTTCTTTAACCGATACTAACTTTAAATCATCTCGGTTAGCAATATTGCCCGTGAGTACCCCTTTATACACGTTAATGTTCCACACAATGTGGGAGAACACGTGCTGAATGACTGTAAAAGGATGGTCTAGCACCACTTCTGTATCATAATCGGCTTCAACAAAGGATGTAAGCTGAGTTTGCTCTGTCCCAATTGTAAGATCCACTTCTACATTTGGAAATTCCCACAGGTTTGCAAGTAAACCTTTATTGGGACGCTTGTGAATGAGGAAATTACCTTGTTCATCTGTAACAACAGCCGCTGCGATTTGAACAGCTCTTGGTGGTTTTTTCTTTGACTTAACCGGTAACTCCTGCTGAACACCCTGCTCAAACGCTCGACAATGCTCACGCACAGGGCACAGAAGACAGGATGGAGAAGTTGGGGTACATACAATGGCGCCTAATTCCATTAGGCCTTGATTAAAAAACGACGGGCTGTCTTTTGAAATGATTTCATGAACAACCTCTTCAAAAACCTTGCGAGTCTTTGGCTTTGCAATATCGTCCCAAATTGATAAAATACGGGACAATACTCGCATGACGTTCCCATCAACAGCTGGCTGAGGTACCCCGTATGCAATACTAAGGATGGCTCCAGTCGTATATGGTCCTACTCCTTTTAACTTTGAGATTTCATCTGGCGTGTGGGGAACTTTGCCACCGTATTGTTCGTGCACTTCGCGAACAGCTGCTTGTAAATTTCGCGCTCGTGAATAATAGCCTAGCCCTTCCCATGCTTTTAATACGTCGTCTTCAGGCGCATAGGCTAAGTCTACAATCGTTGGGAATTTCTCAATAAAATTATTAAAGTATGGAATGACTGTATCAACTCGCGTTTGTTGTAGCATAATTTCAGAAACCCATACTTTATAGGGATCTTGATCTTGTCGCCATGGTAAAATGCGCTGTTCTGTCTCAAACCATGAGATAAGATCGTGCTGAAATTGTTCTATTTGAAAATCTTTGACAATATCTTTACTTTGTTTCACGTTATATCCTCCGAGTTATGAGCTATATATATACAATGTATTGGTATTGAAATATTGTTCTGTTTCTATTCATGTTATACTCTAAACACACTTGCTTCTATCTGAAAAGTAAGGTTAAGCAAATAAGGAGGTTGCTTTAATGGATACTGGTACACATATTGCAATGGGAATCGCCATCGGTGCACTTGCTACTTTAGATCCTGTTGTCGCGGCAAGCAGTGTCACCACAGAAGCCGTAATGATTGGCGTTATTGCCGGTTCATTAGCACCTGATTTAGATACGATTTTAAAACTTAAAAATAATGCTCACTACATTCGAAATCATCGCGGAATCACGCATTCAATTCCAGCAGTGGCGCTTTGGCCCTTGCTTATTATTGTAATTGTTTCGCTGTTTTTTCCAAACGCTAATTTATTCCACTTATGGATTTGGACTTTTGCTGCCGTTATCATTCACGTTTTTGTTGATGTGTTTAATGCTTACGGCACACAAGCCTTAAGGCCATTTACTGATAAATGGATTGCGCTCGGTGTTATTAATACATTTGACTACTTTATCTTTGCTGTCCATGTTGTTGCCATCTTAATTTGGTTCTTAGGAATGAGTCCTGGCCCAACCTTTATTACCATGTACAGTATTATTGCTTTGTACTATGTATGGCGCTTTTACATGAGACACCAAATTGCAAAGAAAATACGCCAGAAGTTTCCGGACGTGGTAAAAATGAATATTTCACCAACGATTCGCTTTACACACTGGCACCTAGCCATCACAACCAAAGAAAACTTCCACGTTGGGCGCGCAGTTGGCCAGAAAATCTTTATTTACGATACATTTAAAAAGATTCCTATTCCTGAGTCTGACATAATTGATGTTGCTAAACGTGATGAAAACCTGGCTGCATTCTTATCTTTTTCCCCAATTTATCGTTGGGAAGTTGATGAATACAGCGATCATATTGAAGTTCGCTTCATTGACCTTCGCTATCGTAGCAAAGATTATTACCCGTTTGTAGCAGTGGTTCAGCTTGATTATGATTTGAATATTATTTGTTCGTATACAGGATGGATTTTTAGTGAGAAAAAGCTTCGTAAAAAGCTCGCCTATCTTCCTCACTAAGCCATTTGAGCACCTAAAGCCCCCTAAGCTAGAGCCAGGGGGCTTTTCATTTGTAAATTAATGCTTTAAATAATCATCGTTATTTAATAAGTGCTTATATTTTGGGTTTTTGACCGCCACTTCATGAAGCTTATCCCCATAGTGGTTAATGTACATTTTTACAACTTGCTCTGCAGCTTCTTTTCCCTTGTATTCATAGCCTGCTTTTGCATACGTTGACTCGAAATCTTCCCAAAATAACTCCACCCACGTTCTTGCTTGTGCATAAGAAAGTGTATCATTTTTTGCAAGTAATTGATTTGTGAGTCTTTCAAAAATATCTTCCATATAAACACCTCTATTACCAAATTATTCATGAGTAAACGATTGGTTTCGACTTACACTAAGTCAAGGGGAGTATAGCTTTCCCTGACTTACTATATCATACACACAACAAATTCTTTTGTAAAAGGGGCAGTCTTGAATGCGTAATAAAGAAAAAAACTTTCCAAATCAATCAAACAACAAACTAGAAGGTGAGCCACGCGCTAAAGCTGAATTCGCTTCAAAACGCGCTGATGGAACAATTAACACAAACCCACAGGAGCGTATGCACGCATCTAACCAACGTACAGACGGCTAACAAAATAAAAGCACGAATTGATCGCCGTCAATTCGTGCTTTGTTTTATGAATCGCTCTTAAGCATTGAGATTGGTAGTGCTTCTTCTTTCTCAGAGGTTCCTAAACGAAACCCCCAAGCAAACACTCCATTCATGTAATCAATTTTAAAATATTGACCTGGAGCTCCTTCAATTTCATATACTTCACCAGGTTTGTATGAAGATGGATCCAACAAGTACGACTTAGCCATCACAATTTTTCTTTCTAATACGGCATACTCGTTAATCATCCCTAATTGCTCAGCTTTTCGTGCTTTATCATTTAGCACGCTAATCTCTTGCTGAATCTCATACGTACTCATTTCACTATACCTTTTGTCTGACACGATGTTTCCCCCTTTTGTTCCTTTCTTTTTATTATAACAAAAGGTATAACTAAAAGGAGAGCAATATAAGGAGGCGTTTACATGAAAACAATATTAATTACGGGCGGAGCAACGGGTCTTGGCAACGAGCTTGCTAAGCTATATGTACAAAATGGCGATCAAGTCATTTTATTAGGCAGAAATGAAGAAAGACTGAATAAAGCACAAGAAGAGTTAGGTACAAGCTGCATTGCCACCGTTTCAGCGGACTTGACTAATTACCAAGAGCTTACACAAAAAATGGATAATCTTTTGTCTTTTCACTCCGTTGACGTTTTAGTTAACAACGCAGGTATGGGACATTTTGGACCACTTACAAGCTACACAAAAGAGATGATTGATGAGGTCATTGATACCAATGTTAAAGGAACAATTTACCTCACACAAGCCCTGCTACCTCATCTACAAACACGTGAGCAAGCCTCTATCTTAACCATCATCTCAACTGCTGGGCTGCGCGGAAAGAAAAACGAATCCGTTTATGTCGCAAGTAAATTTGCGCTCAGAGGATTTGTTGAAAGTTTAAAAGTAGAATGTGAGCACACTTCTGTTTCATGCACTGCTGCTTATATGGGCGGAATGGATACGCCTTTTTGGGACAACAGCGATCATATCGCGGATAAAAGCCGCTTAAAGCATCCAAGTGAAGTAGCTAGCATTATTTTCAACCAGCGTATGACAAAGGAAGACATTATGATGTAACATACACAAAAGCCTTGCTGACAGCAAGGCTTTATTCTTCTTCCAAGGATGAAATAAACGCTTCAATTTGATCAATTGAAAAGCCTTTTCGATAGAGGTTCTGCTTCATTTTTTGCTCATACTCCCAGCCGCTATACTTCGCGTATTTCTTATGAGCCTTCATGCCTTGTTGTGTAAGAGCTTGCCATTTTTCATCACTATTTTTTTCAACATCCACGTGCTGCATGGCTTCGTTAATAATGCTAAAAGAATAGCCTTTGTTCACTAAAAACTGCTCAATCTTTTGCTTCATGACGATTTCTGAGTACTTTTTATATTTCCCCTTTAGCTTTGCAATGAGCTTCATTACTGTTTCAATTTGCTCTTCTTTTGAGAAATGTTCAAGCGTAGACTGAACGATGTCTGGTTTAATCCCTTTTTCTTGAAGCTCTCGTTTAATAACACTCGGCCCTTTTGACGTAGTGTTAACCTGCGTAAGCACGTAGGCTTTGGCAAACTCTTCATCATTTAAATACCTGTGAGAATCTAACCTTTGAATCACCTGCTGAACAATCATATCTCCTACTTCTTTTTTCTTTAAATAATCTCTTACTTCTTTTTCAGAGCGCATTCGATATGAGAGATAGGTTACCGCTAAGTTATAAGCTTTTTTTTCCTCATCTGCAAATTGAATTTCCGCTAGTTCAAACTCATCCAACACTCGTCCTTTTTTCAAGTCATACTGAATGAGAACATTGGCATCAACACCAAAAGCAAATTCTTCGCCTTTTCCTTGATCTATATAAACATTAAATCTCTCTGCGCTATTCTTTTGCGTTGTAATTTTCGTAATAACCGTCATTTTTTCACCTCATCCAATTCAACAAAAAAATTCTTCTTGGCTCATCATATCACACTGAACCAAGAAGAACGTATCCGTTGCTTTCAAATTAAGATGCTACGGTTGCTTTTAATAATTTCCGCATATCGATATGCACTATCTTTCCAAATTCGCTCTTGAGAATCAAAATCTACATAGAGGATTCCAAAGCGTTTATCGTAACCAAAGCTCCACTCAAAGTTATCCATTAATGACCATAAATAATAGCCTTCAATACCCATTCCTTCTTCATTGAGTTCATGTACAGCCTGTAAATGTTGCTCCACGTACTCTACACGACCTGCATCATGAACGCGGCCATTTTCAACAATATCATCAAACGCTGCTTAAATAAACAGCTTGATTGCTTTTGCCTTTCCAGATCCGGGTGTTTTAATCGAAACCTTAGTCTCTAACGATTGACTTTGCTTACTTTTATTCACCACAGGTCGTTCTATCATTGTTTACACCTGCTTTTCCTTTTTATTTTGGTTACCGTACATTCCTTTGAAGACAAAAATAGAGAAAATAACGGTAATGATAAATAATCCGTAGGCAACTGCTGATGCGTAGCCGTAGTTGTTGTATTTAAATGCTTGGTTATATAGATATAGCACCATCGTATTTAAAGCTCCATCTGGAGAACCAACGCCATCCGTTAACAACATTGGTAAATCAAATAACTGCAGGCCGCCAATAAGAGACGTAATCATGATATACAGTAAAATTGGCTTTAATAATGGCAGCGTAATTTTCGTAAACGTTTGCCAGCGGTTAGCACCATCAATTAGAGCAGCTTCGTAGTAATCTCTTGAAATACCAGAAACCCCAGCCATAACGACGATAAATGAATGACCAAATTCGTAAATCGACGCCCTTATCGACTGACAAGCTCAACTGGAATGACGTTGGATGAGATCACTTTTTTCTTGTGAGTGATTTGTTCAATTAAAATTTGTGCAGCTTGATTTCCCATTAAATCCGTATCTTGCCTAATCGTTGTCAACTTCGGGGTAATATACTGTACCATGTCAATATCATCAAATCCAATAATTGAGATATCTTCCGGCACTCGAAGCCCTCGCTCTTTTATCGCTTCAATTGCACCAATCGCCATATGGTCACCAGCTGTAAATACTGCGGTTGGCTGAACCTCTAAATCTAAAAGCTTATTCATTGCTAGCTTTCCTTCTTCAATTGAAAAGAAGCCACCGTCTACAAGATAACCGTCTCGAATTGATAAGCCCATTTCTTGCATTCCCTTCTGGTACCCTTTTGCTCTCGCTTCTCCAACAGCATTTATAAAACTGCCTGCAATATGAGCAATTCTTTCATGACCGAGTGAATGTAAATGTTGAACAGCTAGCTTTCCTCCTTCCACATTATCAGAATAAACCGTACTGCACGGAGCTTCCATCATATCAATGACAACAATGGGAAGCTTGCTGTTAATTAAATCTTGAATTTGAGAGTCATCAGCACGCGAACAAAATACAATAACTCCGTCTACGCCTCGGTACATAAAATGTTCCAAATAACTAACATCACGATTGCGTAAATTTCGCGAAGCAAAGATGAGATCGTACCCTTCACGCTCGGCATGTTTCCTAAAACTTTCAATCACAGCGTTAAAAAATGGATGCTTCATACCAACGCCGTTTTCTTCAGCAAACACAACGCCAATCATGTGGGACTTCTTTGTAGAAAGTGATTGAGCATTGGAGTTAGGCAAATAGCCCATCTCAGCCGCGGCCCCTAAAATTTCTTGCTTCGTTTTTTCACTAACGTCTGAATAGTTATTTAAAGCTTTTGATACAGTTGTACTTGAAAAACCCGTTTTCTTTGCAACATCATAAATTGTAACCATTGTTTTCTCCTCTGTTACGAAAGCACTTTCGATAGCGTCGTTATAACGCATTCATTTTATATAGACAATACTTATTTTAAAATTTTCATTATATGATCTAACAAAAAGAAATGTTTTTTTCGATAAAAAAAGGGTTTTATAACTATAAGTACTAATATAAGAACAATGATTGAAACCATCGTTTTGGTAAACAATAGAGCTAGTATTAGGTGGTACTTATCAAAAAGGAGGAATGAAAATGAAAGTTGTGATTGCTGGCGGTACGGGTTTTGTAGGAAAAGCACTCGTGCATGATTTACTAAAAAAACAGCATGAAGTATACGTGTTAACACGGAATGCTAATAAACCCTCTCACAATCCTAACCTTCACTATGTAGAATGGCTAAAAGAAAATGCTAAGCCTGAAGATGTTATTCAGAGGGCTGATGCCTTTATTAATCTAGCAGGCGTTTCGTTGAATAGCGGTAGATGGACAGAGGAACGAAAACAAGCGATTGTCCAAAGTCGAGTTTCTTCTACTCGTGAAATCATTCGAATTATGGATAGCTTAGAAAGAAAACCTTCTGCTTATATTAACGCAAGCGCTGTAGGTTATTACGGAACATCGGAACACGATACCTTCACTGAAACGTCTCCATCCGTTGGTGATGACTTTTTAGCTGAAACGGTTAAAATGTGGGAAAAAGAGGCATCGAAAGCTAAAGATTTAGGAATTCGCACTGTATTTACGCGCTTTGGCGTTATTTTAGGAAAAGAAGGCGGCGCATTATCAATGATTGCCTTGCCTTATCGTTTTTTTGCAGGAGGAACAGTTGGCTCAGGAAATCAATGGCTCTCTTGGGTGCATATTAAAGACGTTGTGGGAATAATTCAGTTTGCGATAGAGAACCAAGACGTACAAGGACCTGTTAACGTCACAGCACCTACCCCTATCCAAATGAAAGAGTTTGGTCAAACTGTGGGTGCAGTTTTACACCGTCCTCACTGGCTTCCAGCCCCTAGTTTTGGCCTGAAGCTTATGCTTGGCGAAATGAGTATGATTATTTTAGAAGGACAACGCGTAATTCCTGAAAAAATGATGCAACACAACTACCATTTTACATATACTAAATTAGAAAATGCATTACAAGACTTATTATAACGGTGTATGAATGTATCAGATAAGGAGTTTGCTATGAAAGCGACACTATTTAAAAACGCTACAGTTTATCCAATTACATCACGGGCAGTACCTAACTGCGACGTACTTGTTGCTAATGGAAAAATTAAAGATGTTGGATCGAACTTACAGCCTCCTCTTCAAGTGGAAGTCGTAGATTGTAAAAACCGATACTTATTTCCTGGGTTTATTGATGTTCATACACACCTTGGACTCTATGACGAAGGCACGGGTTGGGCTGGTAATGATGCAAATGAAACTATCGAGCCGCTCACTCCACATATTCGAGCATTGGATAGCGTACATCCACTTGATTCTGCATTCAAAGACGCTGTTCAGCACGGCATAACAACCGCTCATATTATGCCAGGAAGCGCAAACGTAATCGGCGGTACAACTTCTGTGATTAAAACTACTGGCACCAACATCTCAAACATGCTCATCCAAGAAACTGCTGGTCTGAAAATTGCGCTTGGTGAAAACCCTAAGCGAATTCACAGTCATGGAAACAAAGAATCCATCACTCGCATGGGCATTATGGGGATGCTTCGCGAAGCGTTCTATGAAGCAAAATACTGTGACAATACCGACAGTTTACGAATCAAGCCTCTTGTGCAGGCTTTGCAACGTGAAATTCCTGTTCGAATTCACGCTCATCGCGCGGATGATATTTTATCTGCTTTACGTTTTGCGGATGAATTTAATTTAGATATCCGTATTGAACACTGCACCGAAGGTCATTTGATTGCTCATGAGCTAGCTTCTAGAAACTTAAAGGTTTGTGTTGGACCTACGCTAACAAGACGATCAAAGATTGAGCTCAAAAATAAAAGCTGGGAAACCTATCAAGCACTTTGGAATCAAGGCGTAGAAGTGTCCATTACAACTGACCACCCCTACACGCCGATTCAATATTTAAATATTTGTGCTTCCATTGCTGTAAGAGAAGGCTTAGATGAACAAAAAGCACTCGAAGGTATTACAATTGCAGCTGCTAGAAACCTGCGCGTTGATCACCGTGTTGGCAGCATTGAACGTAATAAAGACGCTGATTTAGTACTATGGAATTACCACCCTTTTCACTACCTGGCTAAGCCTTTAGTAACAATGATTAATGGAAAGATATTATTTAAAAAAAATTAACAAAATAACTATTTTCAATTTCAAATTTTTTTAGTATGATACGTACAGAAACATATGAAAAAAACAAATCTATACACATCACTTGTTAACATTTGAAATCGTTGACTTGTAATGGGAAGGCAAATGGTGCGCCACCAGGTAACTGGTTCTAGTGGGTTCGATTCCCACCCCGAAATTTTTTTTACTACTAAAAAATTTCGAGGGTGGGGACTTGAAGGTCCTTTGTATGCCCTCATTCGGGAGGGAAAAGTTATGTTAAAAAAACGTGACCTACAAGACTGTCAATCTCTTTATGACCTAATGATGCATCCAGATGTCTTCCCTTTTGTTCGTCATAAAGCGTATTCTCAAGAAGAGTTTTTGTTCGTGACGAAGCAAACAATGGAAGCAGAAGAGCACGGGGAAGTCATCTCGCGTACAATTCTTGATGAATGGGGTAACCCAATCGGCACGATTAACTTATTTGATATTGAAGACCAAGCTGGCTTTTTGGGTACTTGGTTAGGCAAACCTTATCACGGCAAAGGATATAATCAGCTCGCCAAAGAAGCATTCTTTAACGAACTCTTTTTCGAACTAGAGATTGAGCGCGTATTTATGCGAATCCGAAAAGTCAATGTCCGTTCACTGAAAGCAGCTGAAAAGCTACCTTATGCAGTCCTTGCTAACGAAACGCGAAAAAGCTTATACGATGAAATCAATCGAAAAGAAGAAGTATACGATTTATATGAAATCCCCAAGGATTTATATACTCTTTACTACATGCGTCACGAGCAAGAAGTTCATGAAGACCACCAGTTAAAAGAAGCGTAGAGAGCAAATCCATCTCCATGGATAGCTCTTTTTTTATGTTTGCCTATTGGTTTAAAAAACGCCAAACTTGGTGAAACTTAGTACAGAAATGAACTACTTGGAGGGATTTTAATGGCTGATAAAAAGCGTCATGAAAAAACGAAAAGTACACTAAGAAGCGCACAAGAAGTAACGTATTCTCATGAATTTAAGTTAGCAGACCAAGCTGGCGGCTATACTAAAAAGCAATCTAGACATTAATCTCTTAGGAAAGAGACTGAGACATAAGTAGTTCAGCCTCTACTGTACCTGAACGATTGAGAGTTCATAACTTTTAATCGTTCAGGTTTTTTGGTTGATTGTGAAAACAATGTTGGAAACAGGGTGGAATGGAGCGTAGGACACTCGACTCCTGCGGGAAAGAGAGGGAAAACAGAGATCCCGCAGCGCAGCGAGGAAGCTCAGGTTCCTCCCCGCGGAAAGCGATTGGCCGTAGCGCAATGGAACGAACGTGTGGAGACAAATCAAAGAGATGGGAACAGCTAGTGTTCGTCTTTTAGAAGCAATCATTTTGTTATGTCCCAAACTCTTTTGTTATGCAGTTATTTTTTAACAATAATAAATAGTTAGGTCAGTAAGAAGGAATTCCTTAGTTCAACTCTCTTTCTAAACAATAAAAGATATACACATAACTTACTAACATGTATGTGGATAATGTGTATAAGTCGTTAATAACTGTATTTAACAATCGTTATGACCTGGTATAACAATGTGAATATTTTATAGGAATTTTCAGAATTATTGTTGATAATGTGTATAACTCTGTTAATATCCTTATTTTGTATGCACTTTCATTAAAAACTTGTTGTGGATAACTCTTCTGCTCCGCACCTTTCCTATCACTATTTTTTTACTTTTTTACAATACTATGAACTGCATAATAAAAAGACAGGTTTCCCTGCCTTTTTGTTATGAATATGACTCAGAGTGATCAACACTTGTTGACTTAATTTCTTCATACGTCACGCTTTCTTCTGCTTGTAGCATAATTTCATATTGGCGAAGACGTAATTGGAATACAGAAAGTGGATCACTATATACCGTCAGGCTTTCCTTCATCTCATTAAGTGCATTCTTACTGCGCTCAATTGTTTCATGAGACTCTTCAACTGCTCCGTGCAGCTCTTGAATAGGTGGCTCAAAAAAGAGATGAATATCCACTTCTAGAGACTTCTCAAACAAATCAAATTGTAGAAAGAACTTATTTAGCACAGATGCCGTAACATCTTCATACTCTTCATTTTCAATATATTTTTTATATTGATTATAAAGCATCGTTTTATTTTGCGAGAACGAGCCAAAAATCTTTCCTGCGCTTTTTAAAAGAATTTGCGCTGGATTCACACGTAAAAAGATGTTTTCTTCTTCTAACTGCATGCGCGTTGTCATTCGGTTAATATCACGTTTCCAATCATCCAGTACTTTAAAATCACACTGGAGCATAAAACGCTCTTTTTCATACATTTCATTAAAGCTATTGCCCATATCTTCAATATAAGATTGCATGTCAGTAAAGTGGTCGTTGCACTGTTTCATCCAGTCATGCAGGGACGCTCGAAATTCTGGTAAAAGGTCTTTTTCAATATACTCTTGAATTTTCTCGTTCATCTTTTTGTTTAATTCCAGGTGGATTCGACGGAAATCACTCTCTTCATTTAGCATGCTAGAACATTCACGCAGAAGCTTAGGAAGATTTTTCGTTAACGCTTGCTTCATTTGATCTTTAATACCTTGATACACGTTTACAAGCTCATGAACCGCTTCGCTTTCTTTATCCTCTAGCGTATTAATAAAGCCGTTCACACGCACAAGCATATCTTCATTCCAATGAATAGCTTGTACGTACCCACTCTCTTGCTCCGCACGCTGTTTTAATAAATCCGAAAGCGTTTTGCGAATAAACGTTAATAAACTGCTAATGCGACGTTCACGGTTATTTTGTAGACTAGTGAAGTGGAAGTTTTCTTTCATAAATCGAGCTATGCTACCTCTCTCATCCAGCTCATATACCGAAGCATATGGTAAAATGCTCGCTTCTGGAAAATCAGCGTGAATATAAGCTGACGTTTCTTCGATAAAACGTTCCATTTCCCGCTCATCTTCTAGCGCATTCACTTTATTTAAAACGAAGTGAATAGGAAGCTCTGGCGCTTGCTTCTTCACAAGCAGCAACATATCTCGCTCTTTTTCTGTAAACGGCTGATTTGCATCAAGTACAAATAGTAGTCCGTCTGCAATAGGAAGATACTCAAACATATACTCAGCTTCATCCATTTGTCCGTGAAAGCCTGGAATATCAATGAGACCGTAGTGTTGATCTTGTAAAAAACGATTTGGCACTCGAACTTCTAAGCACGTATCAGCTTCGCTTACTTCTTTTAATTTACTAAAAGAATGCCATTCTGTACTCGTATTCATTTCTTTTGACGAACGTTGATTCACTTTAAATTCTTCATCATGGAAGACTAGGATTGGTACGTTATTTCCACCTGCTATATGCTCGTTTAATACAGCATTAACAATTGAGGCTTTATCGCTTTGCATCGCACCCGCTACCATAACATATTTCGTTTTTAAATCTGCAAATGAACTAGCTAACCAGTTAAACTTATAGCCAACTTCAAGCCCATGGTGCCTTCCCCATTTTGTAATATTTTCACCAAGCTCAAGAAAATACGTTAAGCCATCTATATCACTTGATGACTCAAAAATGAGACGCTCTGCTTCTTGTAAGGCAGGTGAAGCAATCGAAGATGTAAACTGCTCATTCCATGCCAAAATAGCTGCTGAAGGAAATAACGAGCGGGCTTGGCTCGTAACTTTTAGCCAGTTAGCAAGCAAGTGTGGCACAACATCGTGAAGGTCACGCATTGTATACTGACCGTTAATGAGCTCTACGTACGTCTCTTCATATAAGCGAGAGATTTCTTGCCAGTATTCATATAGACCTACTTCTACATTTAAAAAGATATTATTAATGGTTTTAACCCACGCTAAGTGTGAATCTTGACCAACGTAACTCTTCCAAAGTGCACAGACAAGCTGCTTAAAGTGTAGCTGATCAACTTTATAGAAGGTAATAAGTACCTGATAAAAATAATCAGGTGCGAATGATTTTGTATAGCCTTTATCTACATATTTCTTTAATGTATCAAACCACTTTAATGACTCAGTGCGAATCGCTTCGTCCACAGCTAGCTCTACGGCACTTTTCCAGTCACTCTGCTCTTCGTAAAATTCTCTTGCTAACAGCGTAACGTTCGGGTAGCTAGGCTGAAATGAGACAAGGTTCTTAATCACTTCATAGGAGCGCTCGGAATTTTGCTGTTCTTTATATAATGAAAATAGCTTTAAGCCAACTTCCGCTGTGAGCGTGCTAGATTCCGAGTCGATAGCGGTATACATCTCCTCGGCAATTGATAGCAGTCCCAGCTCATAATAAGCATCTCCGATATTTTTCTTTGCCCAAAGCTCAAGCTCTCCATTTACGTTTTCCCACTTATAAATAGCTGCTTCAAAGTCTTTGTTATGGAAATAAATTTCCCCTTGTGAAAAACGAATAAATGATAGTTCATAAACCTCTTGCTTTTGTTCTTCCAAAAGCGCTTCACCTAACGCCATAATTGGATTAGATAAATTTTCTTCTGAAAGCAAGGTTTCATAGTACTCCTTTTGAATTAAATGCCTTTCAATTGTCATTCATCTATTCCTCCATCTATGTATAGAAATTCAACATTTTCAATGATCTCTTCCTATTATTTTAACAGAAATCTCCGGAAGAAAAATTTCATTTGCATGTCAATTGCTGAATCGCAACCTTTTCCCTAATTAATCTATCAACCTGACAATTTTAAAAAAGAGGCTGGGACATAACTAGCCAAAAATAATGAAAAAGGGTTCTCATCATCGTATTTTGATGATGAGAACCCTTTTTTGTTGATCTGTTTGATTGGTCTATGCACATTTTACGCTGGAGGCGATGTACTTTCGTACATTCACCGCCATGAACGCAAACCCTAATTCGTTTTTCACGTTCTCTTTGCCTCTTACGGACATTCGAGTGAAACGCAAATTAGCCTTCAGATATCCAAAAACTGGTTCTACGTCAATCTTACGTTTTCCGTAGATTTTACCCGTTTTTTCTTCTGAAAGCAGCTGTTGAATGCTTTTCTTTTGTTGTTCCCACCTTTCGTTATAATGGATTCTTCGGTTATTTCCTTCTTTCGCCTTCGTACATTGTGAACGAAAAGGACAACCTGAACAGTCTTCACATTCGTACACATTGAATAACCTTGTAAATCCGTAACGGTCTGTGCGATGCGATTTGTAACGAAACGTCAACTTATTCCCGTTGGGACAAGTAAAGGAATCATCTTCTTCATGATAATCCCAATTCGCTGTCTGAAATGGGTCATTCTTAACGCGTTTTTTCTTCTCTTTTCGATACATACTATATGTGATAAGAGGCGTACGCTTTCTGTTCTGCACATCGAGGTAATTCTCTTCACTTCCATATCCCGCATCTGCGACAATATAGTCTGGGAGTTCGAAGTAGTGATGTTCAATTGCGTCAAGAAACGGACAAAGTGTTCGTGTGTCCGTTGGATTTGAAAAGACATCGTAAGCAAGTGTATATTGACCTTCTGTCGCAATTTGCACATTATACCCCGCCTTCAGTTGGCCATTCTTCATGTAGTCATCCTTCATACGCATAAACGTGGCATCATGATCTGTTTTTGAATAACTATTCCGTTCGTTAAAAATCTCCATGTCTTTTTCATACTTTAACTTACGTTTCACAAAGTCTTGAAATTGCTTATACGCTTTCTTC